>NZ_JBZGBY010000015.1:0-95558 GCF_059159975.1 Cellulosimicrobium sp. BMG9.22
GGACAAGCAACCACGGCTCTACCTCGGCGCACCACGGCTCTACCTCCGCTCGGACAGTTGCTTGCCGAAAAGGCAAGTGACATCTAGAGTTGCCGACATGGCAAATGACTTTCGCGGCGACGAACCTCTACCCGTCGCGGCGCGGCCCACGCCAGCCGAGGCGCGCGAGGCGTTGTCCGGCCTCGGCGCGGACGGCGCGAGGCTCGCCGAGCGCATGGTGACACCGTGGTGGTATCACGTGGCGCTCGGCGCGATCGTGGCAGTGATCGTCTGCACCCAGGCGGCGCCTTTTCCGGCCTCGCTCGTCGCGATGCCGGCCGCGATCCTCGCGCTTCCGATGCTCGTCCTCGTCTACCGCCGTCGCTACGGCCTCTGGTTCAGTCAGCCGGCAGGCCCACGGTCGACGCGCATCTACTGGATCATGCTGTCGACGATGGTCGTCGTCTTCGCGGCCGCGCTGACGATCCGGTTCACCGACGTCGGGTACGGGTGGGTCGTGGTGCCGGCTGTGGTCGGGTTCGTCGCGTGCGTCGTGCTGGGTCGTCGGTACGACGACGCCTTCCGCGACGAGCTGGCGGGGTCGGGACGCGAGGACGCATGAGCGCCGAGACGGTCCCCGCGTTCAACGACCTGATCCACTCGCCCGTGCGCCTGCGCATCAGCGGGGCGCTCCGGCGGGGCGCGGAACTCGAGTTCGCCGTGCTCCGGGACACCCTCGGACTGACCGATGCGAACCTCTCGAAGAACCTTCGGGTACTCACCGACGCCGGCTTCGTCATCGTGCGCAAGGAGAGCTCGCCCGCTCGGTCCGATGCCCGCCGGCTCACCTGGATCGCCCTCACGTCTGACGGGAAGCGCGCCGTCGATGCCCACCTCGCCGCGCTCGCCCAGATCGCGGAAGGGTGAACGAGAGCGCCGGGCGCTCGCGCCGGGGCCTCTGGCCGGCGCGTCGTGTCGTCTCCGAGGCGCGGGTGAATCTGTGGACTCCAACGCGCGGGGACCTTCGAGCGTGCTCATCATCGAAGAATGAGCACACCAGGGGGACCCCCGGCACCGGGGTGGTACGACGACGGCTCGGGCTCCGGGAAGGACCGGTACTGGGACGGCACGAGCTGGACCGAGCAGACGAGAGCGGTGGCAGAGCATCCGGCTGGGAGACCACCGGTGCCCACGGCGACGTCCTCCGTCCCACCCTCCGCTGACCCTGGCTCGCCGACGGCGGCGACGAAGCCGCACGTCGTCGGGTGGATCGCCCTCGGGGCAGCGGTTCTCGGGTTCGTCTTCGCCTGCATCCCGGGCGCGCTCATCATCGGTTGGATCCTCCTCCCGATCGCGTTCGTCCTGGCCATCGTGGGGTTCTTCCTCAAGGGCAAGAAGTGGCCCGTCGTCACGGCGCTCGTCCTGGCGGTCATCGGGACGATCGTCGGGTTCGTCGTCTTCTTGACGGTGGTGAGCGACTCCGTGGACGACGCGCTCGGGGACTCCGACGTCACGGTCACCGCACCGGACGACAGCTCGTCGCCCGGTGAGACCGATACCGAGGATGAGGGAACAACATCTGAGGGGACCGACGCGGCCGCCGAGCCGGGCAGTCGTGAGAACCCCGTTCCGCTCGGGACCGTGATCAGCGGCGACGACTTCGACGTCACGATCAACACCGTGCAGCTCGACGCGACCGAGGCCGTCATGGCTGCGAACGAGTTCAACGAGGCACCCGCCGAGGGGTTCACCTACGCGCTCGTCAACGCGACGATCACGTACACCGGTGAGGAGTCGGGCTTCGCGGCGGAGGTCGGCATCGACTACGTCGCCAGCACCGGTGAGGTGCTGGAGCAGTTCGACAGCTTCGCCGTCGCGCCGGAGCCCGTGCTCGGCTCCGACGAGCTCTACACCGGCGGGTCGACGACCGGCAACACCGTGATCGCCGTGCCGGCCGGCGACGCCGGCCTCGTCCGGGTCCGTCCGGGTTTCATCGCCGACGAGGTGTTCGTCGCGACGCAGTAGCCGAACCACGGTTCTACGTCGCGTGACCACGGTTCTACCTCGGCGGACGGCCCTGGCGGCCTCGTCAGACGAGCCACTCCCGTGCCGCGGCGACGAGGAGTGCGGCGCCCAGGTCGAGGGTCGGCTCGGGGACCGGGGCGAAGAACGGCGAGTGGTTGGGCGCGACGCCGTCGGGCAGGTTCCCCATGCCGGCCGCCGCGGAGAGGTCGAACCCCGCGAAGAGCGCCGGGTCGAACCCGCCGAGGTTCCAGTAGACGAGCGGGGCTCCGGCCGCGGTGGCGAGGTCGCCGACGTCCTCAGAGCCGGGCAGGGGCGGCAGGGCGACGACGGCGCCGCGCCCGCCGGCGGCGTCGATCCGTTCGCGCTGCTCGTCGAGGGTGCGTGCGAGCACCGCGCGGGTCCGTTCGGCGGCGGCCGGCTCGTTCACCGTGGGGTGGAACGTCGCGATCTCCTCGTACTCCGGCGCGGCTGGCGCGCCCGACGCCGCGGCCTCCGCGTCGGCGATCCGGTGGATCGCGGCGAGCACGCGACCACGCACGTCCGGGTCGAACGACCGCACGTTGACGAGGAGCTCGGCGGACGCCGGGATGATGTTCGACTGCGTCCCGGCGCGCAGGGCACCGACCGTGACGACGGCCGACTGCTGCGCCCCGATCTCGCGTGACACCACGCCCTGGAGCCGCATCACGGTGGCGGCGGCCATGACCACCGGGTCGACCGTCGCCTCGGGGCTCGACCCGTGCCCGCCCTTGCCGTGGAGGGTGATGCGGAGCGAGTCGCTCGCGGCCATCGCGGGCCCGGCGGTGAGGTTGACGACCCCGACCGGGAGCGGCACGACGTGCTGACCGAGGACGACGTCGGGCCGTCCGCCCGTGCGGTCGAAGAGCCCGTCCGCGATCATCGCGCGCGCTCCCCCGCCGACCTCCTCGGCGGGCTGGAACACGACGACGAGCGTCCCCGACCATGTGTCGCGGTGTGCGGCGAGCTCCGCCGCGGCTCCGAGCAGGCAGGTCACGTGGACGTCGTGGCCGCACGCGTGCATGGTCCCGGCCTCGTGTCCGTCGGACGTGGTCGCGGTGTCCGTCGACGCGTACGGCAGGCCGGTCTGCTCGGTGACGGGCAGTCCGTCCATGTCGGCGCGGAGCAGGACGCGCGGGCCGGCGCCGTTGGCGAGCACTCCCGCCACGCCGGTCTCGCCGATGCCCTCGTGGACCTCGTAGCCCCACCCCCGCAGCCTCTCGGCCACGATGCCCGCCGTGCGGTGCTCGGCGAACGCGAGCTCGGGGTGGCGGTGCAGGTCGGTGTAGACGTCGGTGAGCTCGGCCGTGGTGAGCGGGGTAGCGGTCATGCCTGCATGATCGCCTGCCCGACGACGCAAGACCAGCCGGTCCGTCAGCCCACGAACAGGCAGAACGGGTGTCCCGACGGGTCGGCGTACACGCGGAGAGGCTCGTCGGGGTCGTCCGAGCGGTCGTGCAGCAGCCGTGCCCCGAGCGCGAGGGCGCGCTCGTGCTGACGGTCGAGCTCCGCGACGTCAGGGACGGTGCAGTCGAGGTGGAGCTGCTGCGGGACGTCGCCCTCCGGCCAGGTGGACGGCTCCAGCTCCTCGACCTGTTGGAACGCGAGCTGGACGCCGCCGGGGGCCGCGCGCAGCACGAGCCAGTCCTCGCCGGCCGGGTCGGACTCGCCGGGCTCCGGCGGCTCGTCGCCCGCGCGGTACTTGAGCCCGAAGAGCTCGCGGTAGAAGTCCGCGAGCGCCCGCGCGTGCGTCGTGTCGAGCACCACCTGCGCGATCCGGGGGAACCTCTCGGCCACGGGAACCACCTCCGCCGACACCGTCGCGTGCTCCGTGCCACGCCGCAAGCCGGGGAGATCGCATCGCGTTAGGCTCACCGGACGACCCGCGGGAGGTGCGCACGTGGAGGACCACCGGGAGGGCCGGCTCGCCCGGCACGTCGCGGAGGCGGCGGACGCGTGGCTGCGCGACCCGCTCGACACCGGGGTGTACCGGCGCCTCGTCGCCGCGACGCTCGCGTGGCGTGCCGGTGCCGGGATCCCGACGCCGCCACACCGTGCTGCCGTCGTCCCCGACGCGGTCGACCGTCCCGACGAGCACGCCGATCTCGCCCCGGCGACCCGCGCCGACGACGAGCGGTTCCTCCGGCCGGACCGGGCACCGCAGCGCGTCGGCGGGGTGCTCGACGGCGTCGCGAGCCTGCTCCGCGCGCGGGCCGACGCGGCGGCGTCAGACCCCGGCGCCGGTTCCCTAGGTGCTGGGGACGCCAACGGTTCGAGCGGCCGCCCGCAAGATGTCGATGACATCGTGGAAGAACGTGACAATCAGCCCTGACGACGACGTAGGCTCGGATCCATGACCCGTGTCCTCGTCACCGGCGCCGACGGCGGAATCGGCCGCAGCACCGTGAGCCACCTCCTCGCCCGCGGGTTCGAGGTCACGGCCCTGTCCACGGCGTTCGAGCACGAGTGCCCCGCGGACCGGACGGTCGTGGGGGACGCCCGGTCCGCGGCCGACGTGAGCCGCGGGCTCGAGGACGCGGACGCCGTCGTGCACCTCGCCGCGATCCCCCACCCGAAGCTCGGCACGCCGCTCGAGGTCTACGCGACCAACACGACCGCGACCTACGCCGTCCTCTCGCTCGCGGGCGAGCGGGGCATCCGTCGGGTGGTGCTCGCGAGCAGCATCAACGCGTTCGGCGTGCCGATGAACCCGCACGACGTCCACCCCGCCTACTACCCGCTGGACGAGGACGTCCCCGCCGACGTGGCCGACGCGTACTCGCTGTCCAAGCAGGCGGACGAGGCGGCGGCGCACGCCGCGTGGCGGCAGTGGGGCGTCGATGTCGTCGCGCTGCGCTTCCCGCACGTGCGCGACCGCGCGGGTCTCGCCGAGACCGCGAGGGCCGTCGCGGAGAACCCGCGCGTGATGGCGCGAGAGGGCTGGGCCTACCTCGACCTGCGGGACGCGGTCCGGGCGATCGAGGCGGCGCTCACCGCCGACCTGGTGGGCGCGCACGTCGTCGGGCTGGCCGCGGACGACCCGCTCCTCGACGTCCCGACGCCCGACCTCCTCGCCCGGTTTGCACCCGACGTGCCGCTCACCCGCGCCGTCGGGCCGCACGACGGCCTCGTGGACACGCGCCGCGCCCGCGACCTGCTCGGGTTCCGGCCGCTCCACTCGCTCCACCGCCCCGAGCCCGACGCCGCCCCGGCGCCGCGCCCCGTCCCGACGACCCCGGAGGTCCCGTGACCGACGCCCCGCTCGACCCGCACCCGGCCTTCGCGAACCCGTGGCCCGCGCGCGACGCGACGCGCATCACGGGCGTGCGCGCGATCGTCACCGCGCCGGACGGCATCCCGCTGGTCGTCGTGCGCGTCGACACGAACGTGCCGGGTCTGTACGGGCTGGGATGCGCGACGTACACGCAGCGCTGGCACGCCGTCGTCGCGTACGTCGAGCAGCACCTCGAGCGCCTCGTCGTCGGCCGCTACCCCGGTGACATCGGCGACCTCGTGCGCCTCGCGCGGCTCGCGCCGTACTGGCGCGAGGGGCCGGTGGGGAACAACGCAATCTCCGGCCTCGACATGGCGCTGTGGGACATCGCCGGCAAGCGCGCGGGGATGCCGGTGCACGAGCTGCTGGGCGGCAAGGTGCGCGACGCCGCGGACACCTACCTCCACGCGAGCGGCCGGACGGTCGAGGAGACGATCGACGACGCGGCGCGGATCGTCGACGCCGGGTGGCGGCACGTGCGCCTCCAGACCGGCCAGCCCGGCATCGGGCACTACGGCACGGCCGCGGACCCGGAGCCCGGGTACCCCGGCGCGCCGAACCCGCACGGCTGGAGCGTCGAGGAGTACCTGCGCCGCACGCCGCGGCTCTTCGCCGCGGCGCGCGAGGCGCTGGGCGACCAGGTCGAGCTCCTGCACGACGCCCACTCGCGCCTGACACCCAAGCAGGCCGTGATGCTGGCGCGCTCGCTCGAGCCGTACCGGCCGTTCTTCCTCGAGGACGTGCTGGCGCCCGAGCACTGGGACCGCCTGCCCGAGGTGCGTGCCGCGTCCCCGGTGCCGATCGCGGTCGGCGAGCTCGCGACGTCGTTCGCCGACGCCGCGCGGCTCGTCCTGGGCGGCGGCGTCGACCTCATCCGCTGCCACATCAGCGCCATCGGCGGCCTCAGCGCGGGGCGTGCGCTCGCGACGGCGGCGGAGATGGTCGGTGTCCGCACGGCCTGGCACGCGCCGGGCGACACGTCGCCCGTGGGCGCCGCGGCGAACGTCGCGCTCGACGTGACGTCGACGGCGTTCGGCATCCAGGAGGGCCACGTCTACTCCGAGGCGGTGCACGAGGTCTTCCCCGGGACGCTGCGGATCGTCGACGGCTGGCTGCGCCCGCACGACGTGCCGGGGTTCGGCATCGACCTCGACGAGGCCGCAGCCGCCCGCTACCCCGCGGACCTCGCCGGTCACGACGCCTGGGCCGCGGGCGTGCGCGCGCCCGACGGCGGTCTGATCGCTCCCTGACTGCGCCGAACATCCGCGACTCTGCGCAAGAAGAAGACAACAGTTTGAAAACTCTTCGCAGGATCGCTTGTGCGGGACTCTGCGGCCGATCTAGTGTTCGGCGGGAACGACCACGCGCGGAGGTGCGACCGCGCGTCGGGCCGGAGGCCAGCACGCCTCCGGGTCAGCACGGAGGCACGAGCCTCCCGAGAGAAGACGGGTCAACGATGATTCGCAGGACACACATCGACGCGGCGTCCCCCCGCGGGCGCCGCGCCCGGGTCGCAGCGGCGGCCGCGGTCGCCCTCACGCTCGTGGTGGGGACGGCGTCGTCGGCCCTCGCCCAGGGCACGGCCCAGCCGCCCGCACCCGGTGCCGCGGTGACGCACGCCGCCGTCGACCCCGCGCTCGTCGAGGGCCGCGGCGCCGACGTGCCGTTCCTCGAGCAGGAGGCCGAGAACGCCGTCACCACCGGGACCGTGATCGGCCCCGGCCGGGACGCCTACACGATCGAGGCGGAGGCCTCGGGCCGCTCGGCCGTGCGGCTCACCGCCGGACAGCACGTCGAGTTCACGCTCCCCGCCGACGCGAACGCGATCACGGTGCGCTACTCGATCCCGGACGCGACAACCGGCGGCGGCATCACGTCGCCGCTGGACATCTCCGTGCAGCGCGCCGGGAAGAAGGCGGGCCCGGACCGGCGCATGACGCTCACGTCCGAGTACTCCTACCTGTACAACCAGTACCCGTTCACCAACGACCCGACGGCGGGCCTGCTCCAGCCCGGCTGGTGGGTCACCGAGTGCGCGTGCGTCCCGTCCGAGACGACGCCGACGCCCGAGTTCGCCACGCCGTTCCGCCCGATGAAGTTCTACGACGAGCAGCGGCTGCTGCTCGGCAAGACCTACCGGGCGGGCGACACGGTCCGCCTCACGATGCCCGCGGGCGCCACCGCGGAGTGGACGGTCGTCGACCTGCTCGACTCCGAGAAGGTCGCGCCGCCGAAGGTGCGGTGGCTCGCCGCGAACGCCCTGCTGTTCGGCGCCGACCCCACCGGCAAGCGGGACTCGGCCGACGCCCTCGACCGGGCCATCGCGTTCGCCCAGAAGAAGGGCCTCGAGGTGTACGTCCCGCCGGGCGTCTACCAGGTGAACCGCCACATCGTCGTCGACGACGTGACGATCCAGGGCGCCGGATCCTGGTACACGATCTTCAAGGGCACAGAGGTCTCGCTCGACGCGCCGCTGCCCGACGGCTCCGTGCACACCGGCGTCGGGTTCTACGGGAAGTACGCCCAGGACGGCGGCAGCTCGAACGTGCACTTGCGCGACTTCGCGATCGTCGGCGACGTGCGCGAGCGCATCGACACCGACCAGGTCAACGGCATCGGCGGCGCGCTGAGCGACTCGTCGATCTCCGGCCTGTACATCCAGCACACGAAGGTCGGCCTGTGGTTCGACGGCCCGATGGACAACCTGACCATCGAGGACAACGTCGTCGTCGACCAGATCGCCGACGCGCTGAACTTCCACGGCGGCGTGACGAATTCGGTCGTGCGGAACACCTTCGTGCGCAACACCGGTGACGACGGCCTCGCCATGTGGTCCGAGAAGCTGCCGAACACGGGCAATGTGTTCCAGAACAACACGATCCAGTCCAACACCCTCGCGAACGGCATCGCGATCTACGGCGGCACCGACAACGTCGTCCAGGCGAACCTCGTCGCCGACCCGGTCCGTGAGGGCAGCGGCCTGCACGTCGGGGCGCGGTTCGGCGCGGAGCCCTTCGCCGGGTACCTGGAGCTCACGGACAACACCGCCGTGCGCGCGGGCACGCTCGAACTCAACTGGAACATCGGGCTCGGCGCGATCTGGTTCTACGCGCTCGACCGCGACATCGACGCCGACATCCGCATCACCGGCGACCACTACCTCGACAGCACGTACAACGCGATCATGCTCGTGTCCGACTGGGGTGTGAAGGACCAGGTCGCGATCGAGGGCGTGGCGTTCAAGGACGTGCGGATTGACGGGACGGGGACGTCCGTCGTCAGTGCCCGGGTCCGCGGCGGGGCGTCGTTCGAGAACGTCGACGCGCGCAACGTCGGCTGGGCGGGCGTGAACAACTGCGGCGCGTTCAACTTCCCGGCCGGCGGTACCGAGTTCACGCTCACCGACCTCGGCGGGAACGACGGCACGTCCATCAGCCCCTGGGAGCCCGGCACGGTGAACTGGCTCGGGCGGTTCGTCCCCAACGCGCCGAGCTGCAACGACCGCCCGCCGGTCGTCGCTCCCCCGGCACCGTCCCCGTGGGTCCAGCCGGTCGGCTGACCCCACCCCGCTGAGTGCATGAAATAGTCGCGGTCGGATCGATTCGACCGCGACTATTTCATGCACTCACGGGGCGGGGTGGTGAGCCGCGGCCTCGGTCAGGGTCCGAGCAGGGCGGCCGGGACGACGGCGATCCCGTCGGGTCGCCGGTAGGCGACGTCGCCGGTCGTAATGACGACGGCGTCGAGCAGGTCGTCCCCGAGGCGCTCGCGCAGCCACCGCAGATGCTTCACGTCTGCGTCGGTCGCGGTGCGGGCGAGCTTGACCTCGAGCGCCAGGACGCGGCCGTCTCCTCGCACGACGACGAGGTCCACCTCGTGCTCCCCGCGCTTCGTCCGGAGATGGGCGACGGTGGCGCCCGCCGCGTCCGCGTACACGCGGACGCCGAGCGTGACGAGCGACTCGAACAACGCGCCGAGAAGTGTCCCGTCGCGCGGCACCGCACCGCCGGGCCAGGGCGAGTCGACCAGGGCTCCTGCACTCACTCCGAGCAACCGCGCCGCGAGCGCTGGGTCCGCCAGGTGGTGCTTGGGAGCCTGCGTGAGCGACGCGAGATGGTTGCGCGGCCCGGTCCAGGCAGGAAGCTCGTCGAGGATCCACAACCGCTCGAGCGTGTCCCGGTAGCCGATGGTGGTCGTCTTGGCAGGCTTGTTCGGCAGCCCCGGCGTCGCAGCATCGAGGAGCGCAGCATAGGCCGTGGCGCTCGAGGAGGCCGCCCCGAAGGCGGTGAGCCATGCGCGCAGCGCCGCGGGCCGGCGCACCACGTGGCCGAGCTCGGCGAAGTCGTGCTCGACGATCGAGTCGACGTAACCCCGAGCAGGTCGTGCCGATCGCGAGCATCGCGCTCGCGGACGCCGGGGAACCCGGACCGGAGGATCTCGTCGGCGTAGTCGCCGAGCGTCACGGTGGAGGTTCCCTCGACGGGTGGCCGCGCGCCGGCGAGGAGGCCAGAGAGCGAGGCGGTAGGCGGCACGAGCGCACGCTCCGCGAGGGACATCGGCCGCATCCGCATGCGGACGATCCGACCGGCACCGGTGTGCGTCGGAGCAGTGGGGGACGCCGAGCCGGTGAGCACGAAGCTTCCCACTGGGGCACCGCGGTCGACGGCGCGTCGGACGACGTCCCACACGGGCGGGTACTTCTGCCACTCGTCGATCAGCACGGGCGGACCGAGCCGTTCGACGCGTCGCGGATCGACGCGCAGCAGGTCGACCTCCGACGGGTCGTCGAGAGCGAGAAGAGAAGCAGCAGCTCGCTCCGCCGTCGCCGTCTTCCCGACGGCCTTGGGACCGTCCACCGCGAAATCCAGACGCTACCTCTCGGCGTCACCGCCGCGACCACCGGTGTGTCGGGCGGCGGGCACGTGCGCGGTCGACGACGACGACAGGCACCCTCTTCGCCGGAGCTCCACCAGCTCCTCCCCGGCTTCGGCGGGAGGATGAGGATGGCACCGCCGGGGCCGAACCAGCGCCGAACCCTCCCCTGACCCGCTGAGTGCATGAAATAGTCGCGATCGAGGCGTTCGACCGCGACTATTTCATGCACTCACGGGTGGGGGTAGTGTCCTCGGGTGCCCTTGCTCGGACCGGACGACGACGTCGTCGCGCAGCTCGGGCGGGTGCCACGACGGATCACCGTGGCGGGGGTGTCGGGCTCCGGGAAGACGACGCTCGCGCGCCGGATCGGCGAACGGCTGCGCATCCCGCACACCGACATCGACGGGCTCTTCCACGGGCCCGGCTGGACGCCACGACCCGAGTTCCTCGACGACGTCCGTGCGCTGCTCGCGCAGGACGCCTTCGTCACGGAGTGGCAGTACTCCGCCGCGCGCCCGCTGATCCTCGCCCGGGTCGAGCTGCTCGTCTGGCTCGATCTGCCGACCCCCGTCACGATGGCCCAGGTCACGAGGCGCACGGTGCGCCGTTCCCTCACGCGCGAGGAGCTGTGGAACGGGAACGTCGAGCCGCCGATCTGGCGGACGTGGCACAAGCCGCCGGAGGAGAGCATCGTCCGCTGGGCGTGGGCGACCCGGCACAAGTTCCGAGACCTCTCCGGACGCGTCGCGCACCAGGCGCCGGACGTCGTCGTGGTCCGGCTGCGCTCACGTCAGGAGGTGGAGCGCTGGGCCGGCCGGCTCCCGGCGCGCGACAGTGGCCGGAACTGACGTTCGGACGGACGTCAGACGGACTCGGACGCGACCTGGCGCGCGAGCTCCTCGACGATGCGGACGTCCGCGTCGAGCCACGGGACCGACAGCCAGCTCCCGGCGTCCAGCCACGTGAGGTCGTCGTGCTCGACGAGCGGCTGCGGCTCCCCCGCGGTGATCCGGGCGAACCACAGCCGCATGACGTGCCGGTCGGTGATGATCCACGCGCCGTGGTCCGGGCCGACGATCTCGTCGCCGAGCTCGACGGCGACGCCCAGCTCCTCGCGCAGCTCGCGGTGCAGGGCCTCGACCGGGGTCTCCCCCGGGTCGACCTTGCCGCCGGGAAACTCCCAGCGACCCGCGAGGTGCAGCGGGCGCGACCGGCGCGCCGTGAGCAGCAGCCGGGGCGCGGCGAGATCGTCAACGATCGCCGCCGCCACCACCAGTCTGCGCAGAGTCATACGCGGAGTGTCGCACGACGCCGTGTCGGGCTGGTGACACGGCCCGTGCGGACGACGCGCTCGTCGCCGCGGGACGTCGTCGGCCCGCGGCGAGGCCGGTCAGCGCAGGCCGGCGGCGCGAGCCCAGGCCACCGCCTCCGCGCGCGTCGAGACGCCGAGCTTGCGGTAGAGGCTGCGAACCTGCGACTTCACGGTGTTGCGCGTGACGAAGAGCTTGGTGGCGATCTGCTCGAGCGTGACGTCTTCCGACAGGTTGGACAGGACGACGCGCTCGCGGCGCGTCAGCGGGGCGATCGGCGCAGCGATCAGGCCCGACGGGGCCGCCATGGGGCGGACCAGCTCGATAGTGCTCATGTTCTCCTCCAGTTGCTCTCCCGGTCACGACGTCCCCACGTTGCGGACCCGGTGTGTTGCTACAAGAAGAGATGGACGAACGTCCTGTTCATGACGCGACTTTTCACCCCGGAGTTTCGGCGGAGGTCCCAGCGACCGCAGACGAACGCGTCGCGACGACGTCTCCGCAGGTCACGGGACGTCCGGCGTCCACAACGACGAACGCCGGAGGCGTCCGAGCCATGGCTCGGAACGCGCTCCGGCGTCCTGCATGATATGTGATCTACGTCACACTTGCGTCAGCCCGCGAGTGCCGCGTACTGCTCGGCCGTCAGCAGGTCGCCCGTCGAGGTGACGTCGACCTTGAAGAGCCAGCCGTCGGTGTAGGGGTCGGAGTTCACCACCGCGGGGTCGTCGATCGCCGCCTGGTTGACCTCGACGACGGTGCCCGTCACGGGCGAGAAGAGCTCCGAGACCGACTTGGTGGACTCCACCTCGCCGATGACGCTCCCCGCCGTCACCTCCGCGCCCACCTCGGGCAGCTCGAGATAGACGATGTCGCCGAGCGCCTCGGCCGCGGTCGCGGTGATGCCGACGACGGCCGGGTCCGACGCGTCGATCCACTCGTGCTCGGCGGTGTACTGCAGGTGGTCGGGGAACTGGTCGGTCATGGGACTCTCCTTCGGGCTGGGCACGGGTACTGTGCGCGACGTCGCGCGGACGATCAGGACTGCTGTGGACGACAGTAGAACGGGAGCGGCACGACCACCACGGGCTCGGCGCGCCCGCGCACGTCGACGACGAGCTCCGTGCCCTCCGCCGACACCTCCGGGGTCACGTACGCCATGGCGATCGGGTGCCCGAGCGTGGGCGACGGCGCACCCGACGTCACGCTCCCGATGCGGCGCGCGGAGTCCCCCACCGCTCCCCCGGCCTCTGCACCGTCGCCCGGCAGCACGACGGCGTAGCCCGCCCGGGCGGGGCGGCGCCCCAGCCCCTTCAGGCCGACGAGCACGCGCGCGGGCGCCGACGCGCGACGCGCGGCGAGCGCCGCACGTCCGACGAACTCGAGCGGCGTGCCGTCGTCGGACACCTTGTCGAGCTTGACCACGCGGCCGAGACTGGCCTCGTAGGGCGTCGTCGTCGTGTCGAGCTCGTGGCCGTAGAGCGGCATCCCGGCCTCGAGGCGCAGGGAGTCTCGCGCCGAGAGGCCCGCGGGCACCAGGCCCAGCGGCTCCCCGGCGGCGAGGACCGTGCGCCACAGGTCGGCGGCCCGGTCGGCCGGCACGAACAGCTCGAAGCCGTCCTCCCCCGTGTACCCCGTGCGCGCGACGAGCGCGTCGACCGGTCCCGCGCCGGTGCCCGCATCGGCCCGCAGCGTGAGCCGCACGGCCGCGTAGTACCTCAGGTCCCGGACGGCCTGCGCCGCGGCGGGTTCCGTCGGGTCAGTGAGGGCGGTGACGATCTCCTCCGCACGCGGCCCCTGGACCGCGATGAGCGCCGTCTCGACACCCTGGTCCGTCACGGTCGCGTCAAAGCCCGCCGCCCGCTCCACCAGCTCGCGCGCCACGAGCTCCGCGTTGCCCGCGTTCGCGACGACGAGGAACCGCTCGTCCTCCAGGCGGTACACGACGAGGTCGTCGAGCACCGAGCCGTCCTCCGCGCAGATCATCGTGTAGCGCGCGCGGCCCGGCGCGACGGCGGAGAGGTTCCCGACGAGCGCGTGGTCCAGCGCGGCGGCCGCCTGCGGCCCGGCGACCTCGATCTCCCCCATGTGGGACAGGTCGAACAGCCCCGCCGCCTCGCGCACCGCACGGTGCTCCGCGAGGTCCGACGTGTACCGCAGCGGCATGAGCCACCCGCCGAAGCTCGTGAGGTTCGCGCCGAGCGCGACGTGCTCGTCGTGCAACGGGCTGTGCTTGTCCGCCGGCTCGTCGATCGGCGTGTCGCTCGGCTGGTCCGTCATGCGCGGTCTCCCGTCGTGTCGATCGTGGTCACGTAGGACTCCAGGGGCGGGCACGAGCACACGAGGTTCCGGTCTCCCCGCGCGCCGTCGATGCGCCGCACCGGCGGCCAGTACTTCCCGGCGCGCAGGCTCGCCACCGGGTACGCCGCGAGCTCGCGCGAGTAGGGCTTGTCCCACTCCTCCGCGACGAGCGCGGCAGCGGTGTGCGGAGCACCGCGCAGCGGTGACTCCTCGACGGCCCAGCGACCCGACACGACGGCGTCGATCTCCCCGCGGATCGCGATCAGCGCGTCGACGAACCGGTCGAGCTCCGCGAGGTCCTCGCTCTCCGTCGGCTCGACCATGAGCGTCCCGGCGACCGGGAACGACAGCGTCGGCGCGTGGAACCCGTAGTCCATGAGCCGCTTGGCCACGTCCTCGGCCGTCACGCCCGTCTCCGCCGTGATACCGCGCAGGTCGAGGATGCACTCGTGCGCCACGAGACCACCGGGGCCCGTGTACAGGACCGGGAAGTGGTCCGTGAGGCGGCTCGCGACGTAGTTCGCCGTGAGGACGGCGGTCTTCGTCGCCTCGGTCAACCCGTCCGGACCCATGAGCGCGACGTACGCGTACGAGATCGGCAGGATTCCGGCCGAGCCGTAGCGCGTCGCCGAGACCGGCGTCCCTCCCCCGGCGCCGACGGCGATCGGGTCGCCCGGGAGGAACGGGACGAGGTGCTCGGCGACGGCGACCGGGCCGACGCCGGGGCCTCCGCCGCCGTGCGGGATGCAGAACGTCTTGTGCAGGTTGAGGTGCGAGACGTCGCCACCGAACTCGCCCGGGCGCGCGAGGCCGACGAGCGCGTTGAGGTTCGCTCCGTCGATGTACACCTGGCCGCCCGCATCATGTACGAGGTCGCAGACCTCGCGGACGTGCTCCTCGTAGACGCCGTGCGTCGACGGGTACGTGATCATGATCGCCGCGACGCGTGGGCCGTGGTCGGCAAGCTTCGCCCGCAGGTCGTCGAGACGGATCTCGCCGTTCTCCGCCGTCGCGACGACCTCGACCTTCAGCCCCGCCAGCGCCGCCGACGCCGCGTTCGTGCCGTGCGCCGACGCCGGGATGAGGCACACGTCGCGCTCGTCGTCGCCGCGCGAGAGGTGGTAGTCGCGGATCGCCAGCAGACCCGCGAACTCGCCCTGCGAACCCGCGTTCGGCTGCACCGACACGCCCGCGTAGCCCGTGATCTCCGCGAGCGCCGACTCCAGGCCGCCGATGAGCTCCTCGTAGCCCCGTGCCTGCTCAGCGGGCACGAACGGGTGGATGTTCGCGAACTCCGGCCAGGAGATCGCCTCCATCTCCGCCGTCGCGTTGAGCTTCATCGTGCACGAGCCCAGCGGGATCATCGTGCGGTCCAGCGCGAGGTCCTTGTCCGAGAGGCGGCGCAGGTAGCGGAGCATCGAGGTCTCGGAGCGGTGCAGGTGGAAGATCGGGTGCTGCAGGTAGGTCGTCGTGCGTCGGAGCTCGCTCGGGAGCGCGTTCGGGCTGGCTCCGGCGGGCGAGGCGCCGTCGGTGCTCGGGCTGGCCGCGCCGTCACCCTGGTCGGTCAGCTGTCCGTTCGCGAGCGCGGCCTCTACGCCCTTCGCATCCGACGCCGCCTCCCCCGCCTCAACGGTCGGCTCATCCGCCGTGGGCGCCGGGGCGCCGAAGGCCTGCAGCACCGTGGCGATGGTGGTCGAGGTGGTCGTCTCGTCGCAGGCGATCTGTACGTGATCAGCGTCCGGGTTGTACAGGTTGATTCCTGCCGCTGCGGCTGCATCGACGATCGCCGCTGCGCGGCCCGGGACCGTCGTGCGGACGGTGTCGAAGAAGGTGTCGTGGTCGACGGTGATGCCTGCGGTGCGGAGGGCGGCCGCGAGGGTGGCCGCGTGGGCGTGGGTGCGCTCGGCGATCGCGCGGAGGCCGTCGGGGCCGTGGTAGACCGCGTACATCGAGGCGACGATCGCGAGGAGCGCCTGCGCGGTGCAGATGTTGCTCGTCGCCTTCTCGCGACGGATGTGCTGCTCGCGAGTCTGGAGGGCGAGGCGGTACGCCGTGTCGCCGTCGGCGTCGATCGAGACGCCGACGAGGCGGCCCGGGAGCGAGCGCTCGAGGCCCTTGCGGACGGCCATGAACGCGGCGTGCGGGCCGCCGTAGAACAGGGGGACGCCGAAGCGCTGGGCCGAACCGACCGAGACGTCGGCGCCGAGCTCACCGGGGGAGACCAGCAGGGTCAGCGCGAGCAGGTCGCTCGCGACCGTCACGAGCGCGCCCGCGGCCTTGGCCTCCGCGACGACGGGTCGCCAGTCCACGACGCGGCCCGACGCCCCGGACTGCTGGACGACGACGCCCACGAGGTGCGCGTCGTCGTCGGCCTCCGCGGGGAACGTGCCCGCCGCGCGGGCCGCGGCGAGGCCCGCCTCGAGCCCGCCCGAGAGGTCCGCGACCACCGCGGGCAGGCCGACCGCGTGCGCACGCCCGAGCGTCACGGCAAGCGTCTGCGGGAAGAGGTCCGCGTCGAGGACGACGTAGCCGCTCTTCGCGTGCGACGCGCGCCACATGAGCGCGACGGCCTCCGCGACGGCGGTGGCCTCGTCGAGCAGCGACGCGTTCGCGACGTCGAGCCCCGTGAGGTCCTCGACGACCTGCTGGAAGTTGAGCAACGCCTCGAGGCGGCCCTGCGAGATCTCCGGCTGGTACGGCGTGTACGCCGTGTACCAGGCGGGGGACTCGAGCACGTTGCGGCGGATCACCGGGGGAGTGACGGTCCCGTAGTAGCCGAGGCCGATCATCTGCGTCTTGACGACGTTCTTGCCCGCGAGGTCGCGCAGGTGGTCGAACACCTCGGTCTCCGTGCGCGCGGCGGGCAGGTCGAGCGGGCGGTCGGTGCGGATCGACGCCGGGACGGCTGCGTCGACGAGCGCGTCGAGCGAGTCGTAGCCGAGCTGGTCGAGCATGGCCTGCACCTCGCGGCCGCGGGGGCCGAGGTGCCGGGGCGCGAACGCGCCGGTGGCGGCGTTGTGCCGCGAGCTGGGGTCGAACGACGGCTGGGTCACGGAGACCTCCGGTGGAGGGGACGACGGCGGGTCCCTCCCCGCTCTGTCATCGGACGCACGCGTCGACCTGAGAGTTTTGCCGGTCCGCCATACCCGTGAGGGCCGGGGCGCGCCGACTTGCACCGTCGGTGGGCCGGGCCGCCGGAGATCCGACGGCGCACGGCCGCTTTCCAGAGTTGCCTCACCTCGACGGTACGTGGGCCTGAGAGATTCCCGGGGAGGACTTGCTCCTTCGGCGCCGACGCCGGGTCGCGGGGACCGTGGCGCCGAGCTCTCCCGTCGTGGTTCGGGCGGCACGATGGTCCCGGCGCCGAGGACGGCACGCGGGACCACCGGTGAAGCATGAAGTTGTGACCTCGATCCTACCGGCCGCCGCGGGCTCGGGTGCCGCCGCTGATCAGGCGGGCTCGGAGACCAGCTCGCGCTCCGCCGTCGGCTCGGACGCCGCCGGGACGGGCTCGACCGCCGCACCCTTCCGCGCCGCCGGGCGGCCGTAGGTGTAGTAGAGGGGCAGGCCGGTGAGCAGCAGGCCGCCCACGAGGTTCCCGGCGAGCGTGGGGATCTCGTTCCAGACCAGGTAGTCCATGATCGTGAACTCGCCGCCGAGCAGCAGGCCGGACGGGAAGAGGAACATGTTGACGATCGAGTGCTCGAAACCCATGAAGAAGAAGAGCATGATCGGCATCCACATCGCGAGCGCCTTGCCCGGGACGTCCTTGGCGATCATCGCGCCGATGACGCCCATCGACACCATCCAGTTGCAGAGCATCCCGCGGACGAACAGCGTGAGCATGCCGGACGCCCCGTGCTCCGCGTACCCGACGGTCCGGCCCTCGCCGATGTGACCGATCGCCTCGCCGACCTCGTTGGGCGGGGTCGCGAACCCGTACGTCACGACGATCGCCATCAGGACGGCGACGGTGAAGGCCCCGATGAAGTTGCCGACGAACACGAGGCCCCAGTTGCGCAGGATGCCCCGCCAGGTGATGCCGGGCCGCTTGTCGAGCCACGCGAGCGGGCCGAGGACGAACATGCCGGTGAGCAGGTCGTAGCCCAGCAGGTACAGCATGATGAACCCGACGGGGAAGAGGATCGCGCCGAGGATCGCGCTGCCCGTCATGACGGTCACGGTCACCGCGAACGCCGCGCCGATGGTGAGGATCGCGCCGCCCATGATCGCGCGGACGATCGTGTCGCGCGTGGAGAGCAGGACCTTGTTCGCGCCGGCGTCGACGATCGTCGGGACGAGCTCGGCAGGCTTGAGGTACGACATGGGCGGTCTCCGGTTCCTTCGGGCGTCGTCGCCGGCCACGGCAGGGGAGAGGCCGACGGCTCGCCCCACGCTAGGAAGACCGGGTTTCGCCCGGGTTCCCGCGGCGGAGCATTCTCGTTACCGCTTCCGCTCAGCGCGGCGCGTCACGCTGTGAGGTACCGGCGGGTGCCCGGCGCACGACGACGGAACGCACCGTCGCGAGGCGGCTCACCGCGCGCTCGAGCGCGTGCGTGCGCCGCGGCGTCGCGCGGAACGTCACGACGATCCGTCCCGCCGTCCCGTCCGGGCCGACGCCGTCCGTGGCCAACGAGTCGAAGCTCACCCCGCGCGTCGAGAAGACGCCGGTCAGCGCGGTGAGCGTGCCCGGCTGGTCGAGCCCCTGGACGGTCGCCACCCAGGTCGCCTCCGCGCCCGACGATGTCCGCTCGCTCAGCTCGTCCCGCCCGCCCGGCTCCGTGGCGGCGACCGCGGCAGCGGCAGCGGCAGTGCCCGTGGCCGTGGCCGTGGCCGTGGCCGTGGCCGCCAGCATCTGCCCGACGCCGTCCGCCGCCCGCGCGAGGTGGCGCGCCTCGTCGTCGGGCAGCGTGTCGAGGAGGACGCGCGTCCACCCACTCGGGCCGAGCACCACGGGGACTCCGAGCACGCCGCGGAACGGGCCGTCGTCGGGCACACCGGGGGTCGACGAGCCGGGCCGCGACGAGCCCGACCGTGACGCGCCGAGCCGACCGTCGAGCTCGCCGTCGAGCGCGACCTGACCGGCGACGACCGTCTCGCGGCCGTCGAGGATCACCTCGAGGAGGTCGACCGTCGCGCTCGCCGTGCCCGCGGGCGTCTTGGCGCCGGACTGGTGGGTCATCCAGGGACGCGTGACGAGGCGCAGGTCGGCGGGCCACGTGTCGATGAGGTCGAACGCGGCGCCCATGTCGTCGCCCGCGAGGAGTGCGAGCTCGTCCTTCGCGGCGTCGATCTCGGCCGGCAGGACGTCGAGCGTGCGACCCCGGCGCAGGGCTGCGACGGCTCTGGCCCGCTCGTCCGCGTCGAGACCGCTGATCTGGACCGTCGACCACAGCGGGACGGCGTCCTCGCCGTGCTGGCCACCGACGAACCCGCCCACGCGGTGCCGCCGCACGCCCAGCTCGACCGCGATCTCGCGCCGGAATCGGAGGGTGTCGAGCCACGCGCCCATCCCGATCACGCGGTGCCGCCCGAGCCGCTCCGCCATCACCGCGACCCCCAGCTCGACCGGGTTGGTCACGACGACGACGACCTCGTGCCCCGAGCCGCGCCGCGCGATCGCGTCCGCGTACTCCGCGAAGACCGCTCGGTTCGTCGCGGCGAGCAGACGGCGGTCCGGATCGGCGCCCGTGCGCGCCGGGGGAGTGAGGCCCGCGGCGACGACGACCACGTCGGCCGTGACGTCGTCGGGGGAGTGCGCGACGTCGAGCAGCGGCGCGTGCTCGTCGTAGGCGTCGACGAGGTCCGCGCGCAGTCCGTGGACCGCCTGCCCCGACCCCCCGCCGGCCCGGCCCACGAGCTGGAGCCGCGACGTCGGCGGGAGGACCCGGCGCTCGACGAGCTGCGTGCACACCTGACGGCCGACGTCGCCCGTCGCCCCCACCACCGCTACGTCCATCCCGGCAGGCTACGTCGCCGGAGCACCCCGGGAGTCCGCGCCGTCCTTCGCCCCCGGCCGGTCGACACCGAGCGTCCGGAGCAGGTCGGGCAGGTGGGTCCGCAGCGTCTCCCAGACGATCTGGTCGCCGACACCGTCGTACTGGTGCGCGATCCGGTTCCGCGTCGCCCTGATCTCGCGCCACGGAACGTCCGGATACCGTCGTCGCCGCAGTCGTGCACGCCTGATATCGATCCCGATATCAGGCGTCGAGTTCTCCCTGCCCTCAGGCGAAGGTGATCTGCGCGGCGGCGGCGACCATCTCGTCGAGGACCGCCGACACGACGGGCCGGGGCTCGTGACGCGTCGCGCGGTGGCGGGCGACCAGGCGCCGGGAGCCGAGGCCGGGCAGCCCGACGACCGTGACGCCGTCGGGCACCTCGTCCGACGCGCCACCCTCGACGGCGAGCGCCGGCAGCATCGCGACGCCCAGGCCCGCGGCGACGAGCGACAGGGCGACGTCGAAGTCGTAGTAGTTGTGCCGTGTCCGCAGCGTCCCGCCGAGCCCGCGCTCGAGGCGCCGCAGGGCACGGGCTGCCGCGGTGTCGGGCTCCGGGCCCAGCCAGACGACGTCGCGCACGTCGTCGAGACGCGTCGGGGTGGGCATGGCCGCGGGGACGACGAGGCGCCACGGCTCGTCGAGGAGCACGACCTCGCGCGTCCCCCGCGGCGCGGGCGACTCGGCCTCGTAGTCGCGCTCGAGGAGGACGACGTCGAGCTCGCCTGCGCGCAGGAGCCGGAGCGCCTCGGCGGGCTCACGCTCCTGGACGTCGAGGTCGATGCCCGGCGAGGTCTCCACGAGGCGGGCGGCGACGGGTGCGACGACGGCACGGATCGCCGTCTGGAAGGAGCCGACCGCCACGCGACCCGCCACCTCGTCACCGAGCGCGGCGAGCGCCTTGCGGGCCTCGACCAGCTCGGTCTCGATGCGTTCCGCGGCCTCCGCGAGCACCCGACCGGCCGGGGTGAGGGTCACGCCGCGCGGCCCGCGATCGAGGACCGCGACGCCCTCCTCGGCCTCGAGACGCTGGATCTGCTGGGACACCGCGGACGGGGTGACTCGTAGCAGATCCGCTGCCGCGAGCACACCCCCGCCCCGGTGCACGGCAAGGAGGAAACCAAGCCTGCGTGGGTCTGTGGCCATGTAGTGATGCTAAAGGACCGTTGCAGAATCATTCGATTGCGCTGAACGCCGTTCGGCCCCACACTTGTGGAGGCGCCGACCGGTTACCTCCTCCTCCTGCGGGTCGGCGCCAGAGCTTCCGCACCACCCAGCGCCACCAGCCCACGGCCCGGAGCGCACAGCCCCCGCAGCGTCGCGGAACCCCTCCACCCCACCCTCTTCGTCGCCCGGAGTCTCGCTGTGCCCGTCACCCTCGACGCCCTCGTCATGTTCCTCGGCTGGATCGGCGCCGCCGCCGGCGTCCTTGCGTACGCGCAGGTCAGCCGCGGCCGCTGGGCCGCGTCGTCCGCCCCCTTCCAGCTCACCAATCTCGTGGCAGCCGGGCTCATGGCCATGGTCGCGGCCGTGAACGGCGTGTGGCCGTCCGTGGCGGCGAACGTGGTCTGGGTCCTCATCGGGGTCCAGGCGGTCGTCCTCATCGTCCGCGCGCGCCACGCCCGTCGACGCGTCCTCGCCGAGCAGGTCGACCCCGCGCCCCAGGAGGTCGAGCTCGCCGCGTGACCCCCGCCGTCGGGCGCCAACACCCGGGACGGAGGTCCGGCGACGCACCGTCAGGCCCGGCGGGCCACCCGCCCTCGGGCACCGAGCGCCCCGGCGCCCGCCGCCACGAGGAGCAGGGCCGCCATGAGCGCCGCACCCGCGTCTGCCCCGGTCGCGGCGAGCGCGCGACCCGTGCTCGTCCCACCCGGGGCGCCGCCCCCGTTCGCACCCGAGGCGGGTCCGGGGTCGGGCGTCGGTGTCGGTGACGGTGAGGGCGTCGGTGTCGGGGGCACCGCCGTCGCCACGAGCGTGAAGTCGAGGCCCGTCACCGGGGACGCGGCGACGTCGAACGTCACGGTCGTCGCACCGTCGACGGCGTAGCCCTGGGGGGCGGTGACCTCGGCCGTGTAACCGGTGCCCGCGGGCAGGTCGAGCGTCCACGTGCCGTCTGCCGCGGTCGTTGTCGAGCCGACGACGGTCCCGGTGTCGTCCTGGACCGTCACCGTGGCGCCCGGCACCGGGGTGCCCGCGGTGTCGACGACGGTCCCGCCGACGGGCTGCGGCGCCACCTCCTGCACGACGGCGAAGTCCTGGTCGAGCCGGTTCTCGCCCGCCGCCGTGATCGTCGTCGTCCGCTCCGTGAGCTCCGCGGTGTAGCCGTCCGGGACCGTGAGGGTGATCGCGTACTCCCCGGCGGGCAGGCCGTCCGTGGCGTACACGCCGCTCGCGTCGGTCGTCAGCGTCGTGTCCCCGCCGGGGCCGGAGACCACGACCGTCGCCCCCGCGACGGGGTTCCCGACCTGGTCGAGCACGGTCCCGCCGACCGATCCGGGACGCTGGACCTGGAAGTCGACGTCGGTCACGTCGTCCGCCGCGACGGTGACGGGCCGCGTCGTCGGGCCGTCCGCCGTGTAGCCGGACGGGACCTCGACCGTCACGGTCCAGCCACCCGGGGTGATCCCGTCGAACGAGTAGGTGCCGTCAGCGGCCGTCGGCGTCGTGAACGTCCCGCCCGGGCCGGTGATCGTCACGACGGCGCCGGGGACCCCGGCCCCGCCCGCGGTCACGGCGCCGGACACGGTGGCGGGCGCCTGGACGACGAAGTCCTGGTCGGTGATCGGCGTCTCGCTGCCCGCCAGGACGTCGATCGGGTCCGGCGTGGAGACGACCGTGTACCCGGCCGGCAGGACGACGGAGAAGGCGTGACCGCCGACGGGGACGTCGTCGATCAGGTACGCACCCGTGGAGTCCGTGGTGGCGGTGCGCGGGCCGTCCTCGCCGGTGAGCGTCACGACCGCACCGGGCACGGGCGTGCCGTCCGGGGTGCGCACGAACCCGCTGACCGGGACGGGGACGATCTCCCGCACGAGGAAGTCGACGGCGGTCGCGTCGGTCGTGGAGAGGTCCGCAGGGAGGCGTGCCGGGCCCTCGACGACGTAGCCCGGGTGGTCGGGGGACGGCGCCGGCGGGGCGATGACCTCGACCGTGTAGCCGTCGGCCGCGGCGTAGCCGGGGAAGGCGTACGTGCCGTCGGGGGCCGACGTCGTCGTGGCGAGCTGCGTGCCATCGGGGCCGAAGAGCGTGAGCGTCGCGCCGCCGACCGGGGCAGAGGCGGTGGGGTCGTCGGGGTCCTGGGCCTCGACGGTGCCCGTGACGTCGCGCGCGAGCGAGGCGAACCACGTCTGGTATACCGGGAACCCGGAGCGCTGGTAGAAGGACACGGTGAGGCTCGTGACCGGGACCGTCGGCTGGAACCACCCCGCGGTACCCGCCGTGTCGGTCCCGGCATCGTTGCCGGTGACCTCGCCCGTGACGGGGTTCCACCTCGCCACGTCGGTCGCGGACCCCGTGCACGACGGGCTCGGCGTGACGGCGCAGTAGTTGAACCCGCCCTGCCAGCCGAGCTCCGCGCCCGTGAGGAGCTGCCCGTCCGCCCCGCGCGCGACGACGACGGCCCGGTCTGCGTCGATGTCGCCGAGGACGAACGCCCAGCCGCCGGCCGGCGTCGGGCGCTCGAACGTGTAGGTCGTGGTGGACGGGGACGTCGCGTTGTCCGCGCGTGGCCGCAGGTTGAGGTAGGCCTGCCCCTGGCTCGAGCCGTAGACCTCGCCGGGCGGCGTCGCGGCGCTCAGCCAGGACGACTGCCCGGACTGGACGCCGACCTGCCCGCCCCGCGAGTCCGACGTGACGGTCGCCGCCGGGAACCCGCCTGCCGGGAGCCGCATCGTCGTCGTGAACGAGCCCGCCGAACCCGTGAGCGGATCCCAGGCCGCCCACCCCGCGGTGGTGACCGCGGTCGCCGCAGGCGCCGGGAGCACCGCGACGACGAGGAGGAGCGTGACGACGGCGGCGCGCAGAGATGCTCGGCTCACGCGCACCACGGTAGGGGCCGCTCGTCGACACGGCACGCGGAGGGCGAGAAATTACCCGGGCGGCTCCCGGGGCGACGGGACGGACCCGGGAGAGGAGGGACGGTCGTCAGCTCACGCCGACGTCTCCGGTGCCGAGACGTACCGGACGTCGACGACGAGCGCGCGATGGTCGGAGATCCCCGTGTCCAGGGCGACCGCGGGACCGACCGGCCGGACGCGCCCGGGCGATCGCGCGTCGTCGACGAGGACGTGGTCGATCTGTCGCGCGGGCCGGTCGGCCGGGTGGGTGAGCGCGTCGGCGAGCGACGTCCAGCCGCTGAGGTCGGCGGGCTCGGGCGCGCGGAGGTTGAGGTCGCCGAGCACGACCAGCGGGCGCGGCAGCACGTCGCACGCGCGCACGAACGCGCGGAACTGGTCGGCGGTGAACTCGGGCCGTGACGTGGTGTGCGTCGTGACGACGGTGAGCGACCCCGCCGGGGTCCGCACCGTCGCCGCGAGCGCCGCGCGCGGCTCGTCCGGGACGACGCGGAACGGGACCCAGCGCGCGGCCCCCGACCCGGCCGTGCGTCGTCGGACGCGAGACCGCCACGGCATCCGGTCGAGCTCGAGCCGCAGCCACCGCTCGACCGGGAACCGGCTCACCAGCCCGATCCCGAACGACGCGACGCCGGGCACGCGAGGCACGCCGGCCCCCGGCCGTCCCGCGGGTACCCAGGCGCCCGCCACACCGCGCAGGGTCGGCGAGAGGTGCCGGTGGTCGGCGCGCAGCGCCTTCCCGGCGACGGCGACGAGGTCCGCGCGGTGCGAGCGCGGGGAGTCGCGCTCCACCTCCTGAAGGGCGAGCACGTCGGCGTCGAGGTGCGCGACGGCGCGCGCGAACCGCTCCACGTCGACCGTCCCGTCGAGCGCGGCGCCGTGCAGCACGTTGAACGTCGCGAGGCGCAGCACGCCGTCGGGTCGGGGCGGGAGCGGCGACGGGGTCGGGTCGGTCGGCACCGCACGATCCTCGCGCGCCCCGGCGACGGCCGCGACCAGACCCGCGAGATGGCGACCCCCGGCCATGTGCACCCCCGCACCTGGGTCGTGCGTCGCTATCTCGCCCGGGAATCGCTATCTCGGGGTGTTCGGGGCGGGAGGTCAGAGCGTGCGGCGCCAGGCGACGATCCGGTCGACGGCCTCGGCGACGGTCGCGGGTGCGGCCGCGAAGGAGAGCCGTACCCAGTCGCCGCCGTGCACGCCGTCGAAGTCCGTGCCCGGAGTGAGCGCGACGCCCGCCTCGGCGAGCAGGCGCTCGCACCACGTCACGGCGTCCAGTCCGTCGCCGGAGACGTCGGCATAGACGTAGAACGCGCCGTCGGCGGGGGCGACGCGCGACCAGCCGAGGTCGTCGAGGCGCGACAGCACGAGCTCGCGCGACGTCGCGTACCGGGCGACGTTCTCCGCCGCGGCCGCGTACCCCTCGGGGGAGAACGCCGCGACGCCCGCGTGCTGCGCGAGCGCGGGTGGCGAGAGGGCGACGTTGCCCGCGAGCGCGTCGACCGGCCCGACGAGCTCGTCCGGCAGCACGAGCCATCCGAGGCGCCAGCCCGTCATCGCCCAGTACTTGGAGAACGAGTTCACGACGACGGCCCCCTCGCCGACGTGCCGCGCGGCGGTCGGGAGCGCGGCGGGCGTGGCGTCCGGGTCCCCGTACGTGATGCCGTGGTAGATCTCGTCGCTCACGAGACGCACGTCGTGGTCGGTGCACCAGGCGGCGACGGCGTCGAGCTCGGCGGGCAGGATCATCGTCCCCGTGGGGTTGGCGGGGCTCGCGACGACGATGCCGTCGAGGCCGCCGTCGTAGTACGCCTCCATGAGCTGGGAGACCGTCGGCTGGTAGCGCGTCTCGGGCCCGCAGTCGAGCTCCACGACCTCGCAGCCCAGCGCGCGCAGGATGTTCTTGTACGCGGGGTAGCCGGGTCGGGCGAGCGCGACGCGGTCGCCGACGTCGAACGCCGCGAGGAACGCGAGCAGGAACCCGCCGGACGAGCCCGTGGTCACCGCGACGCGCGCCGGGTCGACCTCGACGCCGTACCAGCGGTCGTAGTGCTCGGCGATCGCACGCCGCAGGGCCGGGACGCCGAGCGACTCCGTGTAGCCGAGGTCGCCGTGCTCGAGCAGCTCGATCGCGCGGCGCCGCACGACGTCCGACGCCCCGGTCGACGGCTCGCCCGCGCACAGGTTGAGCACCGACGCCCCGGCGTCGCGCAGGCGGTTCGCCTCCGCGAGGACCTCCATCACCGCGAACGGCGGCACGTGCGAACGGCGCGAGACCTTCATCGACCCTGACATGAGGCCATCATGCCGGGGTTCGGGGGCCGGCCGCGGCGCCGAGCCCGGGCTTGCCGGGCACCGGGGACGTGCCGAACCCGGGGATATACGTCAGGCCGAGGCGCTCGTCGCGCACAACCCCGGGTTCGGCGGGTCATTCGTTCGGCGGACCTCGCCGTGCCCGACGGCGCAGGATGGGTCGTCCGGCGGACGCGCCAGGGCTATGTGCCCGGGTCGGATGGACGCATGACAGACGACGTGTGGGACGACGAGCCCGAGGACCGGGCCGACGACGACCATGCCGCGTTCTTCCGGCCCGTCACAGGGTGGAGCGTGCTGTGGCGCAGCGCGTTCGTGCTGTGGCACGGCGGGCACGAGCACGTCGTGGACGTGGACTTCCTCGACTGGGACGAGCGCGTCCGGCTGTACCGCGACCGCCGCCTGGTCGACGAGCAGCGCTCGCCCGCCCGGTTCGACCTGGGCGGCGCGACGCTCGAGGCCCGCATGGGCCTGTACGGCATGCGGTACGTGCGCGTCGTCGACCAGGTCGGCGCGGTGGCCGACGTCCCGCCGATGCCGGGGACGGCCGAGGCCTGGCGGGACCGGATGGACCGCGAGCGCCCGACGGCGAGCCGCGCCGTCGGCGTGACAGCGTGGGTCGTGCTCGTGGTCGCGCTGGTGACGCAGGTGCCCCAGCTCCTCGACCTGGTCTCCGGCTTCACGGGGTGGACGCCGCCCTTCGTCCCCGACCTCCCGGGCTCGGTGAACACCGTGCTGGCCGTCGGCGGGGTGGTCGCCGCCGTCGACCGCGGGCTGCGTCGCCGCTACCACCCGTGGCTCGACGACTGACCTCGTGCCGGGGACGTCCGGGATGCTCCCGGAGCCATCACGCCCACAGTCGCTCGATCGGGAGCACATGGATCCGGTCTTCCACCTCGTATCCGACACCACCCATGTAGAACGTGATACCGGCTGCGAAAGACGAACCCAGGCGATCGCGCAGGGCGACGAGAGGCGAGAGCTGGGTCCGGTTGACGTGCTCCCCGGACTTGACCTCGATGGCGACGACCGCACCGTCATGGCGCTCCAGAACGAGGTCGACTTCGACGTTGTCCCTGGTGCGCCAGTAGCCGGCTGAGACAGGGACGTTCATCCATGTCGTCTGCCGGATCGCGTCCTGGACGACGAAGGACTCGAGCAGCTGTCCGAACTCCGTGAGCGATGACGGGTCGAGCCGCCTCATCTTCGCGGTGCTCAGGCGCAGCAGGTGGGCGCCGATCCCGGAGTCGACGACATGGATCTTGGGAGACTCGATGCTCCTGGGCAGGACGGTCACGCCCCAAGCGGGGAGCCGACGGACGAGGAACAGCGACTCGAGAAGCTCGATGTACGCGGAGGTCGTGTCCCACGACGGAGCAACGTCGCTGGCTACCTTGGACACGTTGAGGACACTCGCGGTCTGTCCAGCGGTGCGCATCAGCACGTCCCGAAGGTCGGATCTTCTGCCGATGCGCCGTAGCTCGCCAGCATCTCGTTGGATCGACTGGTCTACGTGTGCCTCGAACCAGCGAGAGCGGTCAGCTTCGCGAGGCTGCGCGAGCGCGAGGGGCATTCCGCCGCGCATCACGCGATCGACGTACTCGTTCCTCGAGGTGGTGGCGGGGCGGACCCGGTGCTTGACCTCACCCTCGAACGCTCGGGCGATCAGATCGTTGCCGGTCGCGTCGATCTCGGTCTGCGTGAGGGGCATGACCGGAAGCCGCTGGAGTCGACCTGTGAGGGCTTGCGTACCTCGTGGAAGGGAGTCATAGCTCGCCGAGCCGGCGAGGACGAACATGCCGGGCCGCGTCTCATGGTTCAGTCGAGCCTTGATCGCGTCCAACAGGGATGGAACCTTCTGGTACTCGTCGATGAGCACCGGCGTGTCTTCGCCGACTACCGCAGCCGGGCTGTTCTGCGCGAGCTGAAGGTAGTCGTCCCGGTCCAGGTCGATCACCACGGCATCCGAATCGGCCGCCAGCCCATCCAGCAGTGTCGACTTTCCCACACCGCGTGGCCCCTCCAGGAGAAGCACCGGCGTGGTTGACGAGCGGTCGCGGACGATCTGAGTCAGACGGCGCGCAATCAGGCTGGTCACACTTCGAGACTACTGGAGTTCGGAACCTGCCGTCCTCTCAGCTCGGAACGTGCCGCCGCCTTTTATCGGATCCTGCCGAACCCCGTTGTGGGATCCTTCCGCCACCGATCGGACCGTGCGTCCGAAGCCGGACGTCCACCATCGGTCAGATCGTCGAGCCCACCGGCCCGGTCCTCCGTGGCGCCCTCCCATCGGGCGCGCCTAGGCTGGGTCGCGACGCGAGTCCAGGAGGTGTGTCATGTTCCGCCGTCGACCGACGTCCGACGACGACCCCGTCCGGCGGGCGGCGCAGTACAGGGTCGACCGGGAGGCCGAGCGTGAGGACGCCGAGGCGCCCGACGCATGTCACCCCGAGGACGGGCGCGAGCGCGACGGGACGAGCGACGGAGGGGAAGCTGCCCGCTCCCCGCGCCGAGTACGTCCGGAGGACCGCGCCTTGTACGTCGACGTCGTGATCGACCAGGCGATCCGGCGGGGCGAGTTCGACGACCTCCCGCTCGCCGGCAAACCGATCCCCGGGCTCACCGGCACGCACGACCCGGACTGGTGGCTCAAGTCCGTCATCGAGCGCGAACAGCTCACCGGTCTCGGCCCGCCGGCGATGCTGCTCAAGCAGGAGGATCGCACGCTCGACGACCGCCTCGACCGCGAGCTCGACGAGCGGGCCGTCCGCGAGCTCCTCGAGGACTTCAACGCCCGGGTGATCGACGCGCGACGCCAGCTGCTCGGCGGGCCGCCCGTCGTCACGCCGACGCGCGACGTCGAGTCTGAGGTCGCGCGCTGGCGCGCCCGCCGCGCGGGCCGCTGAGCGCGCTGCCGAACCCGGGGTTGCGTGGCGATCGGGCACCGCATCGGCGCATAGACCCGGGTTCGGCAGGGGAGGTGACGCCGAGCGGCGCGCGCCCGTCGCGCCTAGGGTCGGCGGCATGGCCGACTGGCAGCCCGACGTCCTCGGGGACGAGTACGAGCAGCTCACCCTGCCCCTCGCCCCGGACGACGAGGGTGACGTCGTCGCGACGCTCGTGCGCCGCCGTCGGGAACCTCGGGACGGCACGACCGGGGACCGGACGCCCCGGCGGACCTCGCCAGGCGGAACACGCGCCCCCGAGCCGTACCTCGACGTCCTCTACGTGCACGGGTGGTCCGACTACTTCTTCCAGACCGAGCTCGCCGAGTTCTGGGAGGCGCGCGGCGCGCGGTTCCACGCGCTCGACCTGCGCAAGTACGGGCGCAGCCTCCGACCCGGGCAGACGCCCGGCTACGTCACCGACCTCGCGACCTACGACGAGGACATCGAGGCTGCGCTCCACGCGATCGGGCACCACGGCGACGGCCGCTCGCCGCGTGAGCTCGTGCTCATGGGGCACTCGACGGGCGGGCTCACGCTCAGCCTGTGGCTCGCGCGCCATCCGGGGCGTGCAGCCGCGCTCGTGCTCAACAGCCCCTGGCTCGAGTTCCAGACGCGCGAGGTCGGGCGCATCCTGCTCGAGCCCGTCATAGGCGCACGCGCCCGCCTCACGCCGACGCGCCCGCTCCCGAACGTCGACCTCGGGTTCTACACGCGGTCGGTGAGCAAGGACTTCGGGGGCGAGTGGACCTACGACCTCGCGTGGCGCCCGCAGCACGGCTTCCGCACGACGCCGGCCTGGCTCTCGGCGGTGTTCCACGGTCAGCAGTCCGTCGCGAGGGGCCTGGGGATCGGGGCGCCGGTCCTCGCGCTGCTGTCCACGCGCAGCACGCTCCTGCCGCGGTGGACCCCGGAGATGACGCACACGGACACCGCGATCGACGTCGACGGCGTCGCGCAGCGGTGCGTGCAGCTCGGCGACCTCGTCACGGTCGCGCGGATCGACGGCGCGCTGCACGACGTCGTGCTCTCGGCCCGACCGGTGCGCGCGCTCGCGTACGGGCGCATCGCGCAGTGGCTCGACGCGTACCTCCCGCGCCCGGCATCCGCCGCGCCCGACGACGCGGCACCCTCCCACGGTGGCGCACCACCGGCCCCGGGCGGCATCGGCCGGCTGCTCACCCGCCTCGCAGGCGCTGCACACCGCGCCGGGCGGACCGCCGCGCGCACGGTCGGCGCCGCCGTCGGGAGCCTGCGGGGCCGTCGATCCCGACGCCGCTGACGGGGCGGGAGCGAGGGAGGTCGTCCTTCTCACCACGTCCACCTGGCGACCGCCCGGCACGCCGGGGAGCGCTCTCACGATGCGGACTCGGCCGTCCGACCGCGTCCGGGCCTTGCTACCTTGCGGCTCTCCCGGAGTCTGCGGCTGCCCGGAAGGCGCCGGTGCACGACGCTCTCAGCGCCCCGCCGACGGGCCGACGCACGTCCGGGGAACGCCGGGTCGAGTCCGCACCCCAGAACCCCGAGGAGGGTCGATGGCGATCATCGTCGCGGACGGCGTCTCGAAGACGTTCCGCAGGGCCGAGGGCGCCGAGGACGGGAGGGGAGCGCTCCGGCGCCTCGTGCGTCCGCGATACGTCGAGCACCACGCGGTGCGCGATCTCAGCCTGTCGATCGAGCAGGGCGAAGCGGTGGCCTACGTCGGCCCGAACGGTGCCGGCAAGTCGACGACCGTGAAGATGCTCACCGGAATCCTGGTACCGACGTCGGGCACGATCCGCGTCGGCGGGCTCGACCCGCATCGCCAGCGCGTCGCGAACGCTCGGCAGATCGGCGTCGTGTTCGGGCAGCGCACCCAGCTGTGGTGGGACCTGCCGGTCGCGGACTCGCTCGGTCTCCTGCGGGACATGTACGGGCTGGACGACGCCGAGTACCGGCGGACGCTCGCCCGCTTCGACGCGGTCCTCGGGATCGGCGAGCTGATGCCGCTCATGGCCCGCAAGCTGTCTCTCGGACAGCGCATGCGCGCGGACCTCGCCGCCGCCCTGCTGCACCGCCCGCCCGTGGTGTTCCTCGACGAGCCGACGATCGGGCTCGACATCGACGTCAAGGACAAGGTCCGCGAGTTCGTGCGCGGGTTGGTCGACGAGGGAACCACCGTCATCCTGACGACCCATGACATGAACGACGTGGCGCAGATCTGTCAGCGCATCGTCGTCATCGACGAGGGCCGCCTGCTGCTCGACGGACCGCTGGACACCGTCACCAGGACGTTCGCCACCGAGGCGATCGTCCGGTTCACCCGAGCGGGCGACGCATCTCCCGACCTGCTCGCGGCGCGGGTGCCGGGAGTCACCTGCTCGCTGGAGGGACCGGAGGTCGTCGCGCGGTTCGACCACCGCGTCGTGACGCCGTCCGAGGTCCTGCGGGCAGCCTTCGACCTGTTCGACGTCGTCGACGTGCGGGTCGAGGAGCCGGGGATCGAGAGCGTGATCCGCACGATCTACGCGCGCACGTCGTCGGGCGGGAAGGAGTCATGACCGTCACGGACGTGCGAGCCGCAGCACCTCCCGCCTCCGCGACGCGCCGCGGATCTTGGGTCGGGTATCGAGCCGTCGCGCGCGTCGCCGCGCGGAGCCTCCTCGTCTACCGACGGCAGTTTCTCTTCAGCCTCGTCGGCGGCGCGCTCACCTTCGCGTCGCTGCTGTTCCTGTGGCGCGCCATCCTCGGCGAGGCGACGTCGTCGATGCCGCTGACATGGCCCCAGATGCGGACCTACCTGTTCGTGTCGTTCGTGGTCGGCACGATCGTCTCCCCGTGGACGGACTGGCGGACTGCCGTCAGGATCAACGACGGCTCGGTCGCGTCCGACCTGGTCAAGCCGGTCGACTTCCAGCGGGCCCGCTTCGCGGAGACGACGGGGTTCGCGCTCGTCGAGACCGGCGCGGGCATCGTCATCGGCCTGGCTGTCGTCCTCCCCTTCGGCGGTCTGCCCGCAGTCCCGGTGCCGCAGCTCGGGCTCTTCCTCCTCAGCATGGCGTTCGTGCTCCCCCTGAAGTTCTGCATCGTCTACGCCACGAGCCTGCTGTGCTTCTGGACGCAGGGGTTCTTCGGCGTCAACACGGCCCGTCTCGCGATCACCCAGCTCTTCTCGGGGGCGCTGGTGCCGTTGACGGTCTTTCCTGGCGCGCTCCAGACCGTGGCGGAGGCGCTGCCCTTCCAAGCCACGGTCTACACCCCGGCGCTGATCCTTCTCGGCGAGGCACAGAGCGCCGACGCCTGGCAGCGCATCGGTGTGCAGGCCGGCTGGGTCGTGCTGCTCTGGTTCGGTGCACGGTGGATGTGGAGCACGGCGTCGCGACGCCTCACGGTGCACGGTGGGTGACGCGATGAGGGAGCTGCGGCGCGGCGTCTGGCTGTATCGACGCCACCTCGGGGCGCGGGTGCGCTCGATCGCGGCCTACCGGTCGGACTTCTGGATCATGATCGTCGCGTCGGCGTCGACGCAGGTGGTCGGGCTCGTCTTCCTGTGGGCCGTGTTCCTCAAGATCCCGTCGCTCCACGGGTGGACCTTCTGGCAGATCGTGCTCGTCTACGCCACCGTCTACGTGGCCGAGGGCGTGTGCTCGGTGCTCTTCAACGGCACGTGGGGCATCTCCGGGATCGTCAATCGCGGCGAGCTCGACCGGCTTCTCGTGCGCCCGTTCTCCGTCGTCGGGCAGATCATGAGCTCGTCGATCGGCGTCAACGGGCTCGGCAACATCCTGCTGGGCGGCGCGATGATCGGCGTCGCGCTGACCCGGCTCGACGTCGACTGGTCGGTCGGGAAGGCGCTCCTCGGCGTCGTCCTGCTCGTCGGCTCCATCGGCGTGAAGCTCGGCCTGAACCTGGTCACCAACGCCACGGCGTTCTGGATCGGCGGCCCGTTCTCCGTGGTCGCGTTGTCTCTCCACCAGGTCGGCGAGCTTTCACGGTTCCCTCTGAGCATCTACGCCCCCGCCATCCGGATCGTGCTCACCGTCGGGCTGCCGTTCGCCTTCATGTCCTACTTCCCCGTGACCGCCTTCCTCGGCACGGGGTCGACGCCCCTCGTCGGACTGCTGACGCCCCTCGTCGCCGCATGGACGATCACACTCGGGGTGCTCGCCGTCCGACGGGGCCTCCGACGCTACGAGAGCGCAGGAAACTGACGGTTCGCCGTCAGGGTCAGCTCTCGAGCCTCTCGCGGACGAAGGCCACGATCCCGTCCGCCGCGGCCTCGACCTGCTCGAGGCAGTCCTCGAAGTCGCGGCGGCCGCCGTACCAGGGGTCGGCGACGTCGAGCACGTGCTCCGGGGAGCCCGCGGGGACGTGCGGCGCGGCCGGGTCGAACGACCGGTACAGGCGGACGTCGGGGCCACCGTCGGGCCGGCTCCCCGGCCCGCCGACGCCGTCGCCCGCCAGACGGCGCAGCGCCCGCGCGTGCTGCGCCGTCATGGCGAGCACGAGGTCGCTGTCCGCAAGGTCGCGCGGCTGCACCTGGCGTGCACGGTGCGACCCGTCGACGACGTACCCGTGCTCCGCGAGCACCGCGCGCGCCCGACGGTCGATCGGGTTGCCCTCCTCCTCGTCGCTCACGCCGGTCGAGTCGACGACGACCCGGTCCCCGAGACCCGCGGCCTCGAAGCGGTCGCGCAGGACGATCTCGGCCATCGGCGACCGGCAGATGTTGCCGGTGCAGACCGTCAGGACGCGGTACGGGGCGCGGCGGTCCGCGGCGGAGGTCATGCGCCCATCCTGCACGACGGCGTCCGCCCGGCCGGGCGGCCCGGGCAGCGCGCGTCTACCGTGAGGTCATGACGATCAGGGCGGGGTCGGGGCGGGTCGCCGTCACGGGCGCGAGCGGGCTGCTGGGGTCGAAGCTCGCGTTCCGCCTCGCCGCCGAGGGCGCGCCGCAACGGCTGGTCGTGCGCGACGCCGCCCGCGCGCCGAGCCTCGGCGACGACCCGCTGCCCGACTCGGACGTCGCCGTCGTGGCGGGGTACACCGACACGCGCGCGATGGTCGAGGCGTTCACGGGGACCGACACCGTGGTGCTCGTGTCAGCGCGCGAGGACGCCGACCGGGTGGCGCAGCACCGCGCGGCCGTCGACGCGGCCGTCGCCGCCGGGGTCTCCCGGATCGTGTACGTCTCGTTCGTCGGGGCCGCGCTCGACGCCGTCTTCACCTTCGCGCGCGACCACTGGCACACCGAGCAGTACGTCCGGGCGACCGGTGTACGGCACACGTTCCTGCGCGACAACCTGTACCACCGGGGGCTCGCGCTCATGGTCGGCGACGACGGGGTGATCCGCGGCCCCGCGGGCGCGGGCCGGGTCGCGTCCGTGTCGCACGACGACATCGCGGACGTCGCGACGCACGTCCTCCTCGACGACGACGCACGACAGCACGACGGCGTGACCTACGACGTCACGGGCCCAAAGTCCCTCACGCTCGACGAGGTCGCGCGGGCGCTGTCGAGCGCGACCGGCCGCGAGATCACCTACCACCAGGAGACCCTGGCCGAGGCGTACGCGTCGCGCGAGCGGTACGGCGCGCAGCGCTTCGAGGTCGACGGGTGGGTGTCGTCGTACGCGGCGATCGCGGCCGGCGATCTCTCGACCGTGAGCGACACGGTCCCGCGTCTCGTCGAACGTCCCGCCCAGTCGTTCGCCGAGTGGCTCGACGACTACCCCGAGGAGTGGGCGCACCTGCGCACGTCCTGAACGTCCGCCGTCGGCCCCGGTGGGTTGATCCGGTCGATCAGCGACCGGCGAGTCCGAGCTCCGCCTCGAGCAGCGCGCTGAAGAGGCCGATCGGGTCTCCCCAGTCTCCGTTCACGTTGGCGACGACCAGGTGGCTGCCGTCCTCACGGCCCATCGCGTAGGTCCACGAGCCGTCGATGGCGCCCCCGCCACCCCACACGTCGGTGCCGTCGGGCAGGCGTTGGGTGAAGACGCCCAGACCGTAGCGCGTGCCGGGGATCCAGCTCTCGGTCGGGACGGTGGTGAGCATCTGCCGCTGGAGGTCGGCGGGGAGCAAGCGCCCGGCGAGCAGGGCCCGGAGGAACACGTGGAGGTCACCGAGGTTCGAGATCGCGCCACCGGCTGCTCCAGCCCAGCTCACGTCCGTCTCGGTGACGTCGTGCAGCTCTCCGTCCGGACCCCGCGAGTAGTGCCGGGCGTGCGGGCCGTCGATGCCGGTCGCCGACACCGGCAGGGTCGTCGCCGTCAGCCCCAGCGGCCGGGCGATCCGAGAGCTGATCTGCTGCTCCAGGGACGTGCCCGTGAGGGACTCGACGATCATGCCGGCGAGCGTGTAGTTGACCTTCGAGTACGCGAAGCGGCCGCGCTCGCCGGGCGTCGGCTGCTGGTCGGGGAGACGTCGGGGATCCCGCTCGTGTGGTTGAGCAGCTCTCGGACGGTGACGGCACGGCCGTCCATGCCGAGGCCCTCCTCGAGGACTCCGGGGACCAGATCTCCGGCGGTGCTCTCGAGCGAGAGACGCCCCTCGGCGACGAGCTGCAGCACGACGGTGGCCGTGAGCGCCTTGGTGAGGCTCCCGATCCGGAACCGCTCCTCGGGCAGCCGCGGCGCGCCCGTCGTCACGTCGGCGACCCCGGCCCGCGCGAACCAGCGGCCGGTGGCGTCCCGGGCTTCCGCGAGAACGCCCGGCAGACCGTCATCGGCGACGGCCTCGTCGAGCAGCCGCTGGATCGCGGACGGCACCGGGCTCGACGATGCGGACGGCGGGCCGGAGCTGCTCTGCTGGTTCGTCATGTCACTCCCGGTCGATGGTGGGGTGTGCTGGGTCGGTGCTCGGCGCCGGTGCCGACGGACTCGCCGAGACGGTCGAGCAGAGCTGCCCGGTCGACGCCGGCCAGCTCCAGCGCGCGCGGCAGGGTGCCGACCTCCGCCTGGAGGATTCCCAGCAGGAGGTGGGCGGGCCCGAGCTCGCTCTTGCGGAACTGTGCGGCGAGACGCTGGACCGCCGCCATGCTCGACGTGCCGAGACGCTGCGGCGCCTTCGGTGCCGGCGTCACCGGGGGCATCCGGAGCTGGTCGAGGTCGAGACCGACGGCGCGCAGGCTCGCCGCGTACTCGCCGTCCAGGGCCTCCACGATCGCCGCGTGCCCGAGCCCTGCCGCGGTGAGGACCTCGTGTGCGGGCCCGTCGGGTTCTCTCGCGATCGCCAGCAGCAGGTGGTGGGCCTCGATGGCAGCCGAACCGTCACGGGCGGCCTCGGTGCCGGCACGGTCGACGACGCCCTGCAGGTATCGGTCGAAGCCGCTCACCGAACCCGCCTCCTCAACGTGACCCCGGCCGTCACGAGCCGGCGCGCGTGCTTCTTGTGGACCGCCTGTCGCGTGACCCCCAGCGCCTGAGCGACCCGCGCCCACCCCCAGCCCTCGCGCATGGCCTGCTCGACCGCGGCGTCCTCCAGCTGGTCCGCGAGCCTGCGCAACGCGGTCACGGCGGCGAGCGCGTCTGCGGCCTCACCGACCGGGTCGACCACCTCGTCTGGCATGAAGCAACCGTAGTTGCCAAAACTCTGTGCAGTCAACCTCGGTTGCTTGATGCGAGCCGATGCCTGCCTGACGCCGCTGTGTCGAGCCCTGAGCGAAAACCTCTGGCGCGGTCCGCAGGTCGGACGTACGGTCGTCGTACACGCGAAAGGAGGTGGTCCTGGAAGTGAATATTCTTCGGACTCGTGAGGTGGTTGCGCGCTAGTCGTCGCGCAACCGATCCAGCAACGGACCGGATGCGGTGAGCCCGTTCATCGGGCGGGGTCTCCCGACGGGAGGCACCCGACGAGAGCGAGTACCACGCAACCACCGGAGCCCGCGGGTGTCGTGCCCTCGTCCAGCACGACAGGAGGAACCCTCCAGCCCGCGGGCTTCTTGCTGCCCACCGGGACCCGCTGAGTGCATGAAATAGTCGCGTCCGGACGTGCCGGACGCGACTATTTCATGCACTCAGGGGGTGGCGGGTGCGGGCTCCGGGAGGCGAGCATCCTCGTCGGGCAGGGCCGTGGGCTCGACGGCGGCCCGACGGCGCCGCGGGGCCGCCATCACCAGCGCGGCAAGGACGAATGCCCCCACCGGGACCCACAGGGCCGCGTGGAACGCGGCGAGTCCCGCCTCGGCCCCGGTGCCGTCGCCGAGCGCGAGGACGCTGACCGCCGTCGCGGCGGAGATACCGATCGCCGCGCCGAGCTGGAACGACGTGTTGAGCACGCCGCCCGCGACGCCCTGCTCCGCGTCCGTGACCCCGGTGGTCGCCGCGATGGCGATCGGCCCGTAGACGAGCGCGAACGCCACGCCGACCAGGGCCATCGACGGGACCATGACGGCGTACGTCCAGTCGAGGCCGGACGCGAGGAACCACGCGGCCGCGAGCGCTGCGGCGACGAGCCCGCCGACGATCACGCGCGGCACCCCGAACCGCTCGACGAGCCGCGGCGTGAGCACGGGCGCGAGGACGACGTCGACCGCCATGAGCAGCATCGCGAGGCCTGTCTGCAGCGGCGTCCAGCCGCGCAGCTCCTGCAGGTAGAGCGTGAGCAGCACCTGGAAGCCGTAGAACCCGCCCGCGAAGAGCACCGCGGTGAGGTTCGCCCGCACGAGCTCCGCCGAGCGGAAGAGCCGCAGCGGCAGCAGGGGGTGCTCGACCCGGCGCTGCCGCGCGACGAACGCCGCGAGAAGCGCTGCGCCGCCCGCGAGCGCCGCGACCGTCCACGCGAGCCCCTCACCGGGGTGCTCGAGCCGCACGATGCCCGCCGCGAGCAGGACCATCGCGCCCGTCGCGAGGAACGCCCCGAGCACGTCGAGCGTGCCGCGGCCGGGTGTCGCCACGTCCCGCCGGATCGTCGCGAGGGCGAGCGCGAGGAGCACGACGGCGAGGATCACCGGGGCGAAGAAGACCCACCGCCAGTGGATCGCGGCCAGCAGGCCGCCGACGACGAGCCCGAGCGAGAAGCCCGCCGCCCCGGCCGCGCCGTAGATGACGAGCGCCCGGTTGCGGCGCGGCCCCTCGGCGAACGACGTCGTGATGAGGGACATGCCGGCGGGGGTGAGGAAACCCGCGGCGACGCCGGTGACGAAGCGGGAGAGCAGGAGCATCCACCCGTCGGTCGCGAACCCGCCGAGGCCGGAGAAGACGAGGAACACGAGCAGCCAGATCACGAACATCCGGCGACGGCCGTACAGGTCGGCCGCTCGCCCGCCGAGCAGCATGAACCCGCCGTACCCGACGACGTACGCCGTCACGACCCCGCCGAGCTCGCCCGTCGCGAGGCCGAGGTCCGCGCGGATACCGGGGAGCGCGACGGACAGCATCGCGATGTCGCTGCCCTCCAGGAAGATCGCGCCGCACAGCACGAGCAGCAGTCCCCAGTCGCGCATCGTGAAGCGGGCGGTGGTCGGGTCGGTCATGGCGTCCCCTCTCGTGAGCACCTACCGGTACTCGGTTACCTCTTGATACCGAGCCCATAGTGGGCCAGGATCAGGAGGTATGGAAGACGGCACATCGGATGCACCTGGTATCACCGCGGATACCGTGACCGCGCGACGCGGTTCCACGACGACGCGCGACGCGCTCCCGACGCCGGAGGTCCACAACGGATGCACGCCGTCCAAGTGGGAGTCCGACGTCGAGGTCTGGCAGTGGGACTCGCGCGAGGACTGCGAGGTGCGGCAGATCCTCGACCGGATCGCGGACAAGTGGTCGCTGCTCGCCATCGCGCTGCTCGACCGGCGCGTCATGCGCTTCACCGAGCTCAAGCGCGAGATCGACGGGATCAGCCAGCGCATGCTGTCGCGCACGCTGCGCCAGCTGGAGCGCGACGGCATCGTCGAGCGCACGGTCTACCCGACCGTCCCGCCGCGCGTCGACTACGCCCTCACCGAGATGGGCCGGTCGCTCCACGCGACGACCAAGGCGCTCGTCGTGTGGACGGAGGCGCACCAGGAGCACATCGCCCAGTCCCGCCGTGCCTACGACGAGCGCGAGGCAGCGCTTCAGGACCTCTGAGCGGCCCGGCGCCGGTCGTCGGCGACGAGCTCGCGGAAGCGACGCCACTGCCGTACCGCGAGGCGAGCCACGAGGACGCACGCCAGCGCGCCGAGGGCGACCCACCACCACGGGAACGGGTCGCCCTCGTGCGGGACGCGGGGATTCTCCGACCACCCGTAGACCTGCGCCCGCCACCACGAGAGCAGCACGATGCCGACGAACGCGACCGGAGCGAGCGCCGCACCCGTGAGGAACCACGCGTAGCTCCGCGCCTGGTTCGTGTCGCCGACGAACCGCGTCCGCGGTACCCCGCCCATCCGTCCACCTCCCACCTCAGAAGGGCTTGCGCGCCACCACGAGGAAGCGCGGGGCCTCGTCGACGAACTCGCGGCCGGCCGCGAGGTGCAGGTGCAGCGCGCGCAGCGGCGCCTCGAACCGGGCGACCGACTCGGGGGAGAGCGAGGCGAGCTCGGGTACCTGCCACGCGATGATCTTGAGGTACCAGAGCACCGCCGACAGGTCGCGGAACCGGCGCAGGCCCTCGTGCTCGCGCGCGACGTCGACGACGAACCCGGCGTCGCGCAGCACCTCCACGGCGGCGTCGAGTGTCACCGAGTCCGGGTCCCACGGCAGCTCGACGCCGAGTGCGGTGCTGAGTCGCAACCCGTCGCGCGTGTCCACCTGCTGCGTGAGGAACACGCCGCCCGGCTCGAGCACGCGCAGCACCTCGTCGGGGTCGAACTCCTCGTGCCGGTCGAGCACCACCGCGAACTGGTCGTCGAAGAACGGCAGGAGCTGCTCGTCGTCCCCGCCCGCGGGCCGCACGTCGACGCCGAGGGGCTCGAGCCGCCGTCGGGCCACGGGGAGGTTGGGCGCCCAGCCCTCGGTGGCCGCCGAGCCCGCCGGCAGCGGGGCGAGCGACGCGAGCACCTCGCCGCCGCCCGTACCGAGGTCGAGGACCGGGCCGCGACCGCTGCCGACGAGCTCGCGCGCGAGCGCGGGGTAGTCCCACGGCAGAGGGTCCTCCACGACGCGGCCCGCCACCGGGGCGAAGTCGAAGCCCACCACGGGGACCGCGCGCGCCCACTCGACGTGCGCCTCGAAGGACGCGTCGGGTGCCGGCGGGGCGGGGACGGGCGCGTCCGGCGTCGGGTCGGGCGGGGCGGGGGTCTCGGGAACCGCGGCAGGCATGCGTCGATTGTCACCCGGTGGCCGGTCCTGGCCGAACGCCCGGGCCATGCGTCGGGGGAGTCCTCCCCATCGCGCTCGTCCGACGGCGCCCGGTAGCCTCCTCCCTGCCCGTGCCGCACGCGCGGAGCACCGGACGCGCCGACGCGACGGACCGGGACGAACCGACGACGAGGAGCGGGGACGGCGTGAGCGGAATGTGGGGCGCGGACGTCAACCAGCTACGGACGCTGGCGCAGTCGTTGCAGTCCGCGTCCGACCAGCTCGTGAGCACCACCTCCCAGGTCAGCGGGCTCGTCGAGGCGTCGACACGGTGGCAGGGCGGCGACGCCGACCAGTTCCGTGGCGAGTGGACGGGCACCTCGGTCGCCCTCCTGCGCGGCGTGAGCCAGACGCTCTCCGAGGCGTCGCGCGCCGTCCGGCGCAACGCCGACGAGCAGTTCTCCGCGAGCACCGACGGCGCGTCCCTCCCGTCGCCGGGCGTCCCGGGCCCCGGGAGTCCGGGCGCTCCGGGGGGCTCGGGCGTACCGACCGGCCCCGGCGGCGGCCCCCTCGGCCCCGTCGACCGCAACGCTCTCGGCGTCCTCGGTGCGGTCGGGCTCGGCGCCTACTCCGCCGTCGGCGTCGGACTCGACGCCGCCAAGTTCTTCCCCGGTCTCGCGATCGCGCGACAGTTCCTGCAGGCCGGCCCGCTCGACGACCTCGCCGCGATGCGCTCGGCGGCGGTCACCGCCGGCCTCGGCAGGTTCACCGTCACCCACTTCGGGATGACCGCCGCCCGTTCGGCCGGTGCCGTCGGCGGTGTCTTCGCGATCGCCGGCGGGATCAACCAGATCGTCAACTCCGACTACGCCGACCAGGGCGGCTGGCGCCACACCACCGACCAGCTCATGGGCGGGCTGTCGATCGTCGGCGGGGCGGGCTCCATCGCCCTCGCGGCCGGGCTGCTCACGAACCCGGTCGGGATCGCGGTGGTCGTCGGTGCCGGGCTCGTCGCCGGCGCCTGGTCGCTCGGCAACTACATCTACGACAACCGCGAGGCGATCGGCGAGTTCTTCGGCGACATGGGGGGCTACGTCTCCGAGGGCTGGGACGAGGCGACGGACTTCGCGGCCGACGCAGTGGATAACATCGGGGATGCCGCGTCCGACGCCGTGGGCGCGATCGGTGACGGCCTCTCCGAGGCCGGAGACTTCGTCGGAGGCCTCTTCTCGTGACCGCAGGACCCACCATGACCTGGACGACGAGCGACATCGCCGCCGCCAGGGCCACGCTTGCCCGTGCGACTCCCGGGGAGGTGACCCACGTCTTCTCGCTCACCGACGAGGAGGTCGTGGTGCTCGACGGCGTCCAGAACGCCCAGCTCGTCGCGACGCCCTACCTCGACGGGCTCTCGGACGCCGAACGCGACCTCGCGCCGCGCGTCGCGCTCCGCTCGCTCGTGGTCCGCGACGTCGTCTCGGCGACGCGCAGACCGGACCCCGCGGACCCCGAGGGCGAACCGGCGGTCGGCCTGCAGGCCGTCGACCAGATCACCGGGCCGCTCGTCCTGCGCCGCACGGCCGACGCGATCTGCTCCGTCGAGCGGACCACGTCGCTCGGCAAGCACTGGGTCTACCTCTACCTCCACGAGAACGACGTGATGCTCGAGGAGGAGGTGTCGGTCGAGGGTGCGCACGCCTTCTCGGTCTACCCGGCGGACGTCGCCCGCGCGCGCGTCGCGGAGTTTCTGGACCCCGCGCGCAGCGCGGTGCTCGACGGCAGGACGAGGACGCTCACGTCCGACGAGCTGACGGCCGCCGCGCAGGACGACCCTGCGCTCGCCTCGGCCGTCGCGGTGTCGACGGTCGTCGGCATCGTCGCGGGCTCCGACCGGGTCGAGGTCGTGACGGCGTACACGTCGCCCGACGCGGTGCACGTCCTGCGCGGGAGCGAGCACGACGACGTGGGCGCCCCCACCACGTACTCCCTCAGGGAGGCGAGCAGGGCGACGCTCGAAGGCCTCGTCGACGAGGTCCTGCACCGGTGAGCGGCGACCGCGCGACGCGCAAGGTGCGGTACTGGGCCGAGACCTCGCGGCTGGGCGGTCTGCGTCACGTCGAGTCGACGACGCCGAACGTCCCGGCGTGGATCGTCGCCGTGGGCCTGGTCCTCGCCTTCTCGCTGGGTGGCTGGCTCTCCGGCAGCGGCGAGCTGGGCGGCGCGCTCGTGCTGCTCGTCGTCTGGGTGCTCCTCGCAGGGCTCGGGCTGTGGTTCATGGGCTCGGAGAAGCTGCTCGTCCTCGACCACGGGATCGTCGTCGGCTCGTTCGCGCCGTTCCTGCGGCCCACGGTGATCCCGTGGTCCGGCCTGGACGCCCGGACGGTGTCCGCCGTCGTGGGCAACCAGCGCACGATCGGGCTCCTCCTCGCGGACCGCGGCGTCGGCGGGTCGTCGCGGACGGTCCTGTGGTCCCGGCACCCGATCACGTTCATGGGAGTGTCTCCGCAGGTCGCGCGGTACGCCTGGGCCCAGGGTCAGCCGGTCGACCTCGCGACCGCGCCCGGTTTCGACCTGTGGGTCTTCTCGACGCGCCGGCCGTCGCGACAGGCGCCCCTCGTGCACGCGCTCGCCGCGGCCATGCACGACGCGCGGGTCCCGGGCGCGGACGCCGTCGTGCCGCACGCGCTGCCGCCGCGGAAGCTGCGCTCGACCGTCGAGGACGCCGACCACCTGGGCATCCCGGAGCGGTTCCGGCGTGCACCGCTGCGCCGGGCCTGACGAGTCAGGCGGCGGGCGGCGCGAACGCGGCGGCGAGCGGCGCCGTCGGGCCGGGGCCGTCCGCGGGTGCCGTGCCGAGCGCGGCGCCGAGCGCGGCGACCTGGAGCACCATCCACGGGCTGAAGGCCCACGGCGTGGCGGCGACCGCGCGGGCGACGTCCGCGGGCTCGGCCCACGCGAGCTCCATGACCTCGTCGGGGTTCGGCTCGACGCCGCTCACCGCGCGCGCCGCGTACACGGGACAGATCTCGTTCTCGACGACGCCCGACGCGTCGACGGCGCGGTAGCGGAACCCGGGCACGGCCACCTCGAGGTCGACGATCTCGAGCCCGAGCTCGTGGCTCGCGTGGCGGACGATCGACTCCTCGGTCGTCTCGGTCCAGCGCGGGTGCCCGCAGAACGAGTTCGTCCAGACGCCGGGCCACGTCCGCTTGGCGAGCGCGCGGCGCGTGAGGAGGAGGCGGCCGGCGTCGTCGAGCACGTAGCAGGAGAACGCGAGGTGGAGCGGCGTCTCGGTCGTGTGGACCGCGGCGCGCTCGAACGTGCCGGTCCGACGACCCTGGTCGTCGACCGTGACGACGTGGTCGGCGGTGACGGGGACGTGGGAGGTCATGCCGTCACTCTCGCACACGGCCACGCGCCCGAGGCAACCCTCTCGCGCGCGGTGCGGGCACCCGCGTGAGCGGTGTCACGGCGTCCGGACCCGCCACCACCTTGCCGGGAGCCCCGTGGGGTGAATTAAGGTGAGCATTACCTCATCGCCACACGAGCGACCGTCCCCGAGCAGATCCGAGCAGGCATGACCACGTCCGCGAGCGCCGCCGCGCCGGCCGACGCCCCACCGGGCGGGCCCGGGTCGGCACCGGACCGCGACGACCGTCCCACGGGGCTCGCGCGGACCAACGCCGGCCGCGGGCTCGGCCTCCTCGTCGCCGTCGCCGTCCTCGTCGCCGCGGTCGCGCTGAGCCTCGTCGTCGGGTCGAAGCCCGTGCCGCTCGGGACGGTCTGGGACGCGCTGACGGGCTACGACGGCTCGGGCGACCACGTGATCGTCCACGACCTGCGCCTGCCGCGCACCGTCGTCGGGCTGCTCGTCGGGACGGCGCTGGGCGTCTCGGGCGCCCTCATCCAGGCGATGACGCGCAACCCGCTCGCCGACCCCGGCATCCTCGGCGTCAACGCGGGTGCCGGCTTCGCCGTCGTGCTCGCGGTCGCGTTCCTCGGCCTGACCGACATCCAGTCGTTCATCTGGTTCGCGTTCGCCGGGGCGATCGTCGCGACCGTCGCCGTGTACGCCATCGGGTCGCAGGGGCGCGGGGGCGCGACGCCCGTGCGCCTGACGCTCGCAGGCGTCGCGCTGGGCGCGGTGCTCAGCGGCATCTCGCAGGGCATCACGCTGCTCGACCCCACCGCGTTCGACCGCATGCGGTTCTGGGTGGCGGGCTCGCTCGCGGGCCGCACGATGGAGATGGCCGCCACGGTCGCGCCGTTCGTCCTCGTCGGCCTCCTCATCGCGCTCGTCGTGGCGCGCCCGCTCAACACGATCGCGCTCGGCGACGACCTCGCGAGCTCGCTCGGGGCGCACGTCGGGCGCACGCGCGTGCTCGTCGGCATCGCGGTGACGCTCCTGTGCGGCGCGGCGACGGCCGCCGCGGGCCCGATCGGGTTCGTCGGGCTCATGGTGCCGCACGTCGCGCGGTGGACGGTCGGCCCGGACCAGCGCTGGATCCTGCCCTGCTCGGCGGTGCTCGCGCCCGTCCTGCTGCTCGTGTCGGACGTCGTCGGGCGCGTCGTCGTCATGCCCGGGGAGCTGCCGGTGGGGATCGTCACCGCCTTCGTCGGGGCGCCGGTGCTCATCGCGCTCGTCCGCCGGAAGAAGGCGAGCGGCCTGTGAGCGCGCCGGTCCGCGACGCGCCCGTGCGCCCCGAGAGCGGTCGCCCGCACGACGGCGGTCCGCGCCGCGTCGACTTCGGCCGCCCCACGCGCGTCCTGCGTGGGTTCGGCGGCCGCGTCAGCGTCCGGCTCGACCTGCGCACGATCGGCGTGTGCCTCGTCCTGCTGCTCGTCGCGCTCGCGATCGGGGTCGTCGCGCTGACGACCGGCGACTACCCGCTCACCGTCTCCCAGGTCCTGCAGGCGCTCCTCGGCGGCACCGACGGGCCGGTGCACATGGTCGTCGTCGAGTGGCGGCTGCCGCGCGCCCTCATGGCGCTCGTGCTCGGCGCCGCGCTCGGTGCGAGCGGCGCGATCTTCCAGTCGCTCACGCGCAACCCGCTCGGCAGCCCCGACATCATCGGCTTCAGCACGGGCGCCTACACCGGTGCGCTCGTCGTGATCATGGTGCTCGGCGGCGGGTACATGGGCGTCGCGGCGGGGGCGCTGGTCGGCGGGATCGTCACGGCCGCCGTCGTCTACGTGCTGTCGTACCGGCGGGGCGTGCAGGGGTTCCGGCTCATCATCGTCGGCATCGCGGTGTCCGCGATGCTCGCGTCCGTCAACCAGTGGCTCATCATCAAGGCCGACCTCGAGACGGCGATGGCCGCGGCCGTGTGGGGCGCGGGGTCGCTCAACGGCATCACGTGGGCGCAGGCGGCGCCGGCGTGCGCACTCGCCGCGCTCATCGCCCTGCCGCTCGTGTGGCTCGCGCCCCGCATGGGGATGCTCGAGCTCGGGGACGACGCCGCGACCGCCCTCGGCCTGCGCAGCGAGCCGGTGCGCCTCGCGCTCGTCATCGTCGGCGTCGCGCTGACCGCCCTCGTCACCGCAGCCGCGGGGCCGATCGCGTTCGTCGCCCTCGCCGCCCCGCAGCTCGTGCGCCGCCTCACCGGCAGCGCCGGGGTGCGCATCCTCCCCGCCGCGTGCATGGGCGCCGTGCTCCTCGCCGCGAGCGACCTCGTCGCGCAGCGCGCGTTCGCCCCGACACAGCTCCCCGTCGGCGTCGTCACCGTGAGCGTCGGCGGCGCCTACCTCGTGTGGCTCCTCGTGCGGGAGGCGCGCAAGTGACCTCGAACCCCCGAACCGGAAGGACGCCGGTGACTCTCACCACGACCGACGCGGTGCCGAGCGACGCGACGAGCGACGCGCCCGCCGTCGGGCACACGACCGTGACCTCGACGGGCGCCGGCGCCGCAGGCGGGGTCGCGCCGGCCGACCGGCTGCACGCCGACGCGATCACGATCGGCTACGACGACCGCGTCATCTCCTCCGACCTCGACGTGACGATCCCCGACGGCTCGTTCACGGTGATCGTCGGGCCGAACGCGTGCGGCAAGTCGACGCTCCTGCGCGCGCTCTCGCGCCTGCTCAAGCCGTCCCGCGGCCAGGTCGTGCTCGACGGCCGGTCGATCTCGACGATCCCCGCGAAGGAGGTCGCGCGCCGCCTCGGCCTTCTGCCGCAGACGTCGATCGCGCCCGAGGGCATCACGGTCGCCGACCTCGTCGCGCGCGGGCGCTACCCCCACCAGAAGCTCCTGCGGCAGTGGTCTCGCGAGGACGAGGCCGCCGTCGTCGGGGCGCTCGAGGCCACGGGCATCGCCGAGCTCTCCGGGCGTCTGGTGGACGAGCTCTCGGGCGGGCAGCGGCAGCGCGTGTGGGTCGCGATGGTCCTCGCGCAGGAGACGCCGATCCTCCTGCTCGACGAGCCGACGACGTTCCTCGACATCGCCCACCAGATCGAGCTGCTCGAGCTGTGCGCCGACCTCAACCGCGACCGCGGCCACACGCTCGTCGCCGTGCTGCACGACCTCAACCACGCGTGCCGCTACGCCACGCACCTCATCGCCATGAAGGACGGCGCGATCGTCGCCGAGGGCGCCCCGGCCGACGTCGTGACGGCCGAGCTCGTCGAGGACGTGTTCGGCCTGCCGTGCCGCATCATCGCCGACCCCGTCACGGGCACCCCGCTCGTCGTCCCCGAGGGCCGCCCCCACCGCGCCTGACGGCCCACCCGCCCCTCCGCCCCCGCCTCCCGCGCCTCCCGGGCCCCTGGGGCGCGCGCCTACGCGCCGCGGACGCGCGCCTACGCGCGCGACCTGCGCGGAGGGACGTACCCCCGCGCAGGGCACAAGGGTCCGCGCGACGGCGGCCGTCACCCGAGGTAGCCGTCCCACCAGTCGAGGACGACGGTCGCGTGGTACGTCAGCCAGCGCGACGGCTCGCCGGCTGGCGCGTCGACCTCGAACCACACCCGGCCCGGGTGCCGCCGGCCCTGGAGCCACCTGCCGTCCGGTTGCCGCGCCGCGCGGAGGCGCTCGACGGCGTCGGCCGCACGGGGGTCCGGGGGAGTCCCGTCGAGCATGGACGCCCGGCGGAGGTACACCAACACGTTGAGCACGCTGTAGTACCAGCGGAACGGGTACGCGAGGCGGAACGCCCAGTCCCCGATCGGCTCACCCGTGCTGAGACGTCGGTGCAGCCGACGTCGCAGCAGGTACTCCTCGCCGGCGTGACGTGCCGCGCGCAGCGCGTCGCTCGGTCCCACGATCGCCTGGTACGCGAGCAGGCCCTTGAGCGCGTTGAGCGTCGAGTGGTACGACGAGACCGCGGCGCCCTCGACCCACCAGCAGTTCCAGCCGCCGTCGGGCAGCCGACCCGCGAGGATCTTCCCGAGGAGCCCCGTGACGTCGACGCCCAACCAGGCACCGTTGGCGAGCGTGTACCCGTTGATGCACCAGTCGACCTCGCCACCCCAGTAGGGCAGGTCGTCGTACTCCCAGCGGCAGCTCTCCGCGAGCAGCTCGGGCGTGCGGCGCGCGCGCAGCACGGCGGGGTCGAGCCCCCACTCCCGCAGCGCGTTCAGGGACCAGGTGGTCGCCGTCCACGGCTGGCCCTCCTCGGGCGCGCCCCCGGCGTCGAGCGGCGCGTCGGCGGCGTCGGCCGGGAAGTAGGCTCCGCCGGCCCACCGGCCGTCGGGGTCCTGGAGCGCGAGCATGCGTGCGCCGAACCCCTCGGTCGCCACGCGCGCCCGGGTGGCCTCCCACACCGCGGGCGGCACGTGCACGACGTCGCGCTCCACCTGCCAGCGCAGCGCCGGGTCGGAGTCCAGGAGCCAGTCGACGATCGTCTGCTCGACCACATGCGCACGCTACGCCGACGCCGCGGACCACGCGCATCGTTGTGCCCGACGCAGGGGCACGTCCCTGCGCGCGGGGCGCGCGCGTAGGCGCGCGGCCGCCGCGCGTAGGCGCGGTCAGGCGAAACCGAAGACCGGCGGGAACACGAGGGCGACGAGCGCGGCCCACGCCGCGTAGACCGGGAGATACCGGGTCTGCCAGCGCACGAGGTCGGCGTACGGCCGTCGGCTCCGCAGGAACCCCGCGGCGAGCCAGGCGGACCACGCGAGGTGCACGAGCAGCAGCAGGTTGAGCCCGAGCGCCGCGGCCTTGTTGGGGCTGACGCCGAACTCGGCGATCCGCGTGAGCATCGCCGTGAGGGCGAACGCGTCGACCGCGAGCGCCACGACGACGAGCACGACCTGCAGGCCGTCGAAGAACGACCGCGGGGCGAGCGGGTCGCGGGCCGAGACCGAGTAGAGGAGCAGGCACAGGACGAGGACGAGGATCGCGTCCATGAGGATGAGCAGTTCGCGGTCCACCGCGGCGAGGTTCCCGGCGGTCGCGAGCACGACGAACACGGCGACGAGCATGACGAGCGTCAGCGGCGTGAACACGCGCGTGAGGACGGGCGCGATGTTCTCGACGACGTTCTGCTTGGCCTCGACCAACCACGCCGCGACGACGAGCGCGCCCGGGACGCAGAACGGGATGATCCAGTCCTCGAGGTAGGGCTCGAGGTCCACGTCGGCGAGGGTGAAGACGCCGCCCGTGAGCCCGAGCAGGACCCCGCCGCCGATCGCGAGGAGCGTGAAGTAGACCGCGAGCTCGCCGGTGAACCGGGCGAAGTCCATGCGGCGGCCGTCGGAGCGCCAGCGTCCGCCGACGTACGCGAGCCCGACGACGGCCCACAGCGTGCCCGGCGCACTCAGCGCGGCGAGGACGAGGGTCGAACCGGCGGGTTCGAACGGGTAGACGTTCAGCACGATGCCCAGGACCACGAACGGGACGACGAGCGCCCCGACGACGCGCGCCGTGACCTGCCGCTTCCACGCGAGGTAGGCGGTGAGGAACGGCAGGACGAGCAGCCCGACGTTGAGGTACAGCGTCTCCTCGTCCACGGACTCGGCCGCGATCTTCACCGCGACGCCCGCGCCGACCGCGAGCGCCAGCACGACGGCGAGCTCGCGCCACGAGCGCTTGCGGCCGGCCTCCTCCTCGCGGACGAGCACGAGCTGCTTCCACAGCCGGTCGGAGTGCTCGCGCGCGAACTCGCGCGAGACGTCGTCGAGGCTGCCCATGCGCTTGACCGCGACGAGGAACGCCTCCTCGTCGTCGAGCCCGGTCGCGCGCAGGTCCTCGACCCGCTCGCGGAGGTGGTCCTCCATCTCGTCGACGTCGGCCTCCGCGATGGCCTCGCGACGCCTGACGTACCCGCGCCACTGGTCGATCTGGGCCTCGAGCTCGGCGTGCGGGCCGGGGGCCGCACCCGCGGCCCCGGGCGCCGTCGTGCCGGGGGCCATCAGGCCCACCCCTCCGCGACGCGCGGCGGGCTCTGGAGCCCGTCCTGCGCCGTCCGCCAGACCTGGTGGAGCGCGTGCGCGACGACGTCCCACTGCGCCTGGCGCTCGACGAGCGCCTCGCGTCCGGTCGCCGTGATCGCGTAGTGCTTGCGGCGCCGCCCGACGTCGGAGACACCCCACGTCGCCTCGACGTGCCCGAGTCGCTCGAGGCGGTGCAGCAGCGGGTAGAGCATGCCGTCGGTCCACTGCATCCTGCCGCCGGAGAGCTCGTCGACCCGCTTGAGGATCGCGTAGCCGTACGACTCGCCCTCCGCGAGGATGCCCAGGACGAGCGGGGTGGCCGACGCGGCCACGAGGTCCTTGTCGATACGCATGGCACTCCTATGCCTAGTGGTGCTAGGGATAGTTACCCTAGCACTCCTAGGTATGGGTCGGACGTTCGATCAGCCGAGGACGGCGTCGCTGAGCGTCGACACGAGCCAGCGGTCGTACCGGTCCGACGTCCACCCGCGCACGTGCGTGAGCCCGTGCCACAGCTCGACGGCGGTCAGCGCCCACATCCGGTCGCGTGCGTCCTCGACGCTCAGCCCGGTCCGGAGCGCGCCGAGCTGGGCGAGGCGCCGGGCTCCGCGCTCGGCACCCCACAGCCGCTCGCCGCCGAGGGCCTCGAGGGCGTCGGCGACGTGCGGGTCGGCTGCCGCCGCGGCGACGACGGGCAGCAGCGGCCCGAGCCGCTCGGCCAGCTCGCGGCTGAGCAGCGCGTACGCGGTGATGATGCGCACGGGGTCGGTCTCGGCGTCGAGAGCCTGGATCTCCTGGCGCTCCTCGGGCGCGACCTGGTCCTCCTCGCCGACGAGGCGCGCGGTGTAGACCGCACGCAGCAACCCGGCCTTGGAGCCGAAGACGTTGTAGACCGTCTGGGTCGAGACCCCCGCCGCCCGGGCGACGGCCGCGATGCTCGTCGCCGCATACCCCCGCTCGACGAAGAGACCGTGAGCCGCGGCGAGCACTCGCCGCCGGGTGAGGAGCGCGCGCTCGTCCCGGACCGGGCTGCGGTACTCGCGGGCGCCCGTGGTTTCGTCCGAGATTTTCACTTGACTCCCATTCAATTGGGTATAGCGTAACTCTACCGATGTGTTCATCGTAGCGTCGACCGACGCTCTCGCCACGCGCACGCCCACCCGGGGAGCCGACATGCCGCGCACCTATCTCTTCGCCCTGACCGACGGCGGCGGGACGGTGCCGCCCGAGGTGGGGGCCGTGCGCCGGCTCGTGGAGCGCGGGCACCGCGTCCGGGTGCTCGCGGAGGACTCGATGGCGCCCGAGGTGCGCGCGACGGGCGCGACGCTCGTCCCGTGGCGCACCGCGCCCAACCGCCCGGACCGCGACCCCGCGCACGACCCGCTCCGGGACTGGGAGGCGCGCAGCCTCCTCGCGCAGGCGCGGGACATGGGTGACCTCATGATCGCGGGACCGGCTCCCGCGTTCGCGCACGACGTCCTCGCCGCCGTGGACGACGAACGGCCCGACCTCGTCGTCACGTCGGTCTTCGCGTTCGGCGCCATGATCGCCGCACAGTCGCGCGGCATCCCGTTCGACGTGCTGATCCCCAACGTGTACGCGCTCCCCGAGCCGGGCCGCACCCCCTTCGGCGCGGGCCTGAAGCCCGCGCGCGGCCCCCTCGGACGGCTCCGCGACCGGGCGATGACGGCCGCGTCCACGCGCGGGTTCGACCGGTACACGCGCGACCGTCTGAACGCGCTGCGGGCGGACCTCGGGCTCGCCCCGCTCGCTCGCTCCTGGGAGCAGATGAGCGCCGCGCGCCGCCAGCTCGTCATGACCAGCCCCGCGTTCGACCTGCCCGGCCCGCTCCCGGCCAACGCGCGCTACGTCGGGCCCGTGCTCGACGACCCGTCCTGGGCCGACGACGTCCCGTGGTCCGCGCCCGCGGGCGACGACCCGCTCGTCCTCGTCGCGCTCTCGTCGACGTTCCAGGACCACGCGGCGCTGCTGCGCCGCATCGTCGACGCGCTCTCGACGCTGCCCGTGCGGGGGATCGTGACGACCGGTCAGGGTCTCACTCCCGGTGAGGTGCCGGGGACGGCGAACGTCGACGTCGTCGCGTCGGCGCCGCACCACGCCGTCATGCGCGAGGCCGCGCTCGTCGTCACGCACGGCGGGCACGGCACCCTGCTCAAGGCGTTCGTCGCGGGCTGCCCCGTCGTCGTCCTGCCGCACGGGCGCGACCAGGCCGACAACGCCGTGCGTGTCACGCTGCGCGGCGCGGGCGTCACCCTCTCGCGGAAGGCGTCGTCCGACCGGATCGCGGCGGCCGTCCGACAGGTCCTCGGCGACCCGTCGTACGACCGCGCGGCCGCGCGGCTCGGCGCCGCGATCCGACGCGACGCCGAGCACAGCACGCTCGTGGACGAGCTGGAGGACCTTCCGCCCGTCCACACCACGTAGCGGGCGGTCCCGCTACGCGACGGCCGTCGCCTCGAGCTCGACCGCCTGACCCGGGATCGCCAGGCGGGTCACGCCGAGCATCGTCGTGGTCGGTGCGACCTGCGCCGCACCCAGGCGCGCGGCGAGGACGCCGTAGTGCGCGAAGAGCGCGTCGACGTCCGTGGTGTAGACGTTCAGGCGGACGACGTCCGCGAGGGACATGCCGGCCTCGCCGAGGACGGCCTCCAGGTTGTCGAGGCTCAGCGCGAGCTGCGCCCCGATGTCCCCCTCGTGCTCGGGCCGCCCCTCCTTGCTCATGGCCGTCTGCCCGGAGCAGTACAGGGTCCGGGTGTGCCCCCGGACGAGCTCTCCCTGGTTGAAGCCCAGCTCCTGGGACCAGGTCACCGGGTTGATCGCCGTTCGTTCCACTGCCACATCGGCTCCGTCCGCTCGAGCACGAGCGCCCGTCGGCCCGGTGGCCCACGTCCTGACGCCCGTCACCGCCGAGCCTGGTCGGCAATGACGACACCTTGTGTCATGTATCCGGATAGGTTCGTACCGTGCGTGCCGACCGTCTCGTCTCGCTGGTGCTGCTGCTGCGCCAGCGCGGCCGGCTGTCCGCCGCCACGATCGCGCGCGAGCTGGAGGTCTCCACCCGCACGGTCCTCCGCGACGTCGAGGCCCTTTCGGCGGCCGGCGTCCCGGTCTACGCGGAGCGCGGACGGCACGGCGGCTTCGCGCTGCTGCCCGGCTTCCGGACCGAGCTCACCGGGCTCACCCACGACGAGGCGCTCGCCGTGCTGACCGCCTCGACCGGGCGCGGTGAGCAGGTGCTCGGCCTCGGCCCGGCGCTCGCGTCGGCCGTGCGCAAGGTCGTCGACGCCCTCCCGGACGGCCACCGCGCGACAGCGGGCGACGCGGCCCGGCGCATACTCGTCGACCCGGAGGCCGACCTGCTCGCGCGGCGCCAGGCCCGGGAGGAGATCCCGGAGACGATCCTGCGCGACGTCCGACGTGCCGTGCTCGACGGCCGCCGTCTGCGGATCCGCTACGCGGCGGCGAACCGGGACCCGGCGTGGAGAACCGTGGACCCGGTCGGCCTGGTCACCGTGCGCGGCACGGGCTACCTGCTCGCCACGGTGTCCGGCGCCGACCGGACCTACCGGCTGTCCCGGATCCTGGCCGCCGAGGCGCTCGCCGAGCCCGCGGACCGCCCGGCCGGCGTCGACCTCGAGCAGGTGTGGCGGGAGCGCAGCGCCCGGTTCCGGGCCGGGGGCGACCAGGTCACCGTGCAGGTGCGCCTCGATCCGGCGCGGCGCGAGGAGCTCGTCGGCACCGCGCTCGCCGTGCTCACCGAGACGGCCGACGACGACGGCCGGCTCCGCCTGGAGGTCACGTTCCAGGACCTGCGGCACGCGGTGTGGGCGCTGTGGCAGCTCGGCCCCGACGCCGAAGCCCTCGCCCCGGAGTCCCTGCGCACCGCCCTGCAGGACCGTGCCGTCACGATGGCGGCCCGCTACGCGCGTCCGCCGGAGGTGTCCGACGCGGGGCAGACCGTCGTGTGAGGACGGCGCGCCCGGTACCGGCTCACTTCGGGCGGACGGGGCGACCGCGACGCAGCCGCGTCAGCCGACGTCGGGGCGCGTCGCAGCCGCCGCCTCCCCGGCGACGGTGAGCGGGTCGGTGAGCGGCCGACCGAGCAGCCGGGCGAGGTCGGGGCTGGTGGCGCCGAGAAACCCGTGGCGAACGCTGGTCGCCATCGAGGCGAGCATCGGCGGCTGGAACGGGAGCAGCGAGTCGTCGGCGAGGAGCCGGGCGCGGTACTCGCCGAGCCCGATCGTCCTGTGCTCGACCTCCAGGTGATCGGCGACGTCGGCAGCGGTGATCGGTTCGCCGACCAGGTCGTAGGTCTTGCCGACGTGCGCCGTCGGATCGCTGGCGACGACGGCTGCCGCTGCCGCCAGGTCCTCCCGCGCCACGGCGGCGAGCGCCCCGTCCCCGAACGCCGACTCCACCCCCTCGTCCGTCCAGGTCAGGAGCGCTCCGAAGAGCTCGGCGTAGATCCCGTTGCGCAGCACCGTCCACCCGAGCCCGCTGGCCTTGATCAGCCGCTCGGTGGCCCGGTGGGCGAGCGCGAAGCCGAGGTGATCACCGTCACCGACGAGACTGGTGTAGACGACGTGGCGTACGCCGTCGCGCACCGCAGCGTCCAGTACCGCCTGGTGCCGGGCGATGACGTGGTCGTCCTCCGCGTATCCGGCCGAGACGAGGACCAGCGTCGAGACGCCGGTGAGATCGAGGCTCGTCGCGTCGTCGAAGTCAAGCCGCCGCTGTCCGTCCGCGGGCGATCGCGTTCCGCCCAGGGCGGGCACGTGGCGCTCCGCCAGCTCCTGGAGCGTGAGTGCGCCGAGCTGTCCGTTCGCGCCGGTCACCATAATCATCGTCCTGACTCCCTACCGTGGTTCCGTTCAGTAACTAGGGTGAGATCTTCAACCGGCCCAGAACGGCGCACAAGGAGGCAGTTTCGTGTCAGTCACGCACACCGAGGTAACCGCTGTACCCGCCGAACTCGAGCCCTGCGGACAGCCGGAGCACACCGACTGCGGGATACGCGACGTCCTCGACCGGGTCAGTGACAAGTGGTCGGTCCTGGTCATCGTCGAGCTCGCCAACGGTCCGCGGCGCTTCCGCGAGCTCCAGCGCGCCATCGACGGGATCTCCCAGCGCATGCTCACTCTCACGGTGCGCCGCCTGGAACGAGACGGTCTGGTCCTTCGCACCGTGTACCCGACCGTGCCCGCCCAGGTCGACTACCGGCTCACCGGGACGGGCGCGAGCCTGACCCACCTCGTCAAGGCACTCACGGACTGGTCGCTCGAGCACCGGGACCGCATCGCCCACGCCCGTAGGGCCTACGACAGCGAGCACCCGGACAACGAGATCCGCTGACCGTCGAACGTCACCAGCCTGCTGGTACACGCTCCCCAGGGACGGCGTCGTCACTGCATAAGGACCGCAAACGCAAGAGTCCCGGCCAGGATCACCTGACCGGGACTCTCGGGGAGGGCTTGTCGAAACCCTCGTCACGTCACGTGGGGGGTTCCGGAAACTCCCTGACCAGCACGTCCGGGGGCCTGGCACCGGTGCCAGGCACACCCAGATCGGCATCTAGGCACACCTTCAGCCGCCGTCATGAGTCCTTACCTACTGCGTCGGCCGGTTGGTCGAGGGCGCGGCGCTATCCTGGGAGATGACCGTTATGGAGGTGGGTCAGGTGGCCAAGAAGATCAGTGCGAGCGACGCCGCACGGGCAGCCGTGCGCTCGACGAGAGCGTCGGCGAAGCTCGAAGGTCGCGTCGTCAAGTCCACGACGCGCTCCGCGGTCACGGGCCGCTACGTCGCCGCGCGCCCCGCGCGGACGAAGTGACCGGGCTCGACCCGGACTACGGCAGCACCCCGCTCGACTTCGAGGAGCTGGACGCCCTCCTGCCGGACGTCGCCGAGGCAATCGGCGACCCGCTGACGAAGGCCTCGGTCTACGAGCTGGAGCAGGCGTACGAGGACGCGGTGCGCGAAGCATTAGTGGTGCGCGCCGCGGCGGGCGAGCTTCCTCTAGCCGACCTGCTGACCGACTGGACGCTCCGGGACCTGCACGCTCGCCTCTACGAGAACGTCTGGACCTGGGCGGGCCTGTACCGTCAGCGCGAACTCAGCATCGGCATCGACCCCGTGATGATCGCCGTCGAGCTTCGTTCCACGCTCGAGAACCTGCTGTACCGCTGGGAGCACACCTCAGACTGGACCGCCAAGCAGCTGGCGATGGCAACGCACGCTGAGGCCGTGCGGATCCACCCTTTCGTCGACGGCAACGGCAGGTCCACCCGCCTACTGGCCGACCTCGTCCTGCTCGCGGCGACGCCCGATGACGAGCCAGCGGTCGTGCTCGACTGGGACCTGGACAAGACGCTCTACATCCCGGCACTGCGCCGATTCGACCAGGCTCACGACCCCAGTGAGCTCGCAGACCTGGTTGACCTGGTCGCGGTCGAGAAGGACTGAACTCCACCGAATGCCGGATGTGCGCGACGTCGCGCATGAGTCGGAGCGAATCTGGAAGCCGGCGCACATCAGAGCCACCATCGGCCGCGGAGCGGGACATCTTGTACGAAGAATCCTGGCCATGCCCGCTCCAGTCTCGGCCGGCCAAGCCCGAGCGCGCGCGATCTTCGACGCGCGCGAGCCCTACCGGTTCATCCCACACGCCCGCCATGCTGTCCGGACAACCACCCCGCAGGCGTCTGGGCACACACCTGCCCACCACGACGTGCCGAGCCCCCACCCCCCCTGCCGACTGCGGAATCACCGTCACCGTCCCGGACACCACCCACGAACGCGACCGCCAGACCTTGCCCTGGCAGTCGACAGCCTGGGCCATCTCCTACAGCAGGCGCACCTACGCCGAGACCTTCAACGCCCACATCCGCTTCACCGACGCCAACCTCAACCGCGGCTTCATCCAGATCCTCGACCGCCACGCCACCGCGCTGCTCCTCGCGATCTACCTCGCCGCCCACAACACCATCGAGCTCCACCGCTGGCACACCCGCCACGACGAACCCGACCCCTGGGCAACACAGCTGAACGAACCCGCGGACAGCCGACCCCTCGGCAGAAGCACCCGGTCACTATGGCGACACCGCCGCGGACCACCAGGCGAAGGGGATCGCCCCGCTTCGCACTGAACCCATGACAGCTTCGCGCACACGCGGCAGCGACACCAGGCACGAACCACAGCCCGCGCGACGCTCCGACGTGCCCTCCGACACCTCCGCACACCGCCCAACCCGCCCTGAGCACCCCCGGGACCCTGACCTGCCACGCCCAAAGCCGCCGAACGTCGTCGTCCCCCGCTCCGCACCGGTCCCGGGACGCAGAAAGTCCCGGCCAGGATCACCTGACCGGGACTTTCCGAAGGTCTTCCGACTCAGAAGTCGAAACCCTCGTCACGTGCGCGAGGGGGGACTTGAACCCCCACGCCCTTTCGGACACTGGCACCTGAAGCCAGCGCGTCTGCCATTCCGCCACTCGCGCGTGCCGCAGAAGACTAGCACGGGGCAACGCTGGCCCCGGAATCGCGCGGACCCTTGTGCCCGGCGCGGAGGGACGTCCCCCCGCGCCGGACGCACGCGTAGGCGTGGGGCGCCGGCGCGTAGGCGCGCGACACAGGGGTGCCGTCACCGGGCGGGTGCCCGACGTTCACAGGCTCCGCCACGAACGCACCACATCCGTCCGGAGATCGGGCGACGAATCGGGCCGATCGCGCAGACGTGGTCGATACGATCTAGGTACTCTGCCTGGACGCAGGTCCGACGGGCCCTGTAGCGCGGGCAGGTCGTGCTGGTGCGTCGCGCAGGTACGTCGTGCAGGAGCGAGGAACGGGAGGAGGTGGCATGGGAGTCCTGGATCGCTTCGAGAAGGGTGTCGAGCGCGTCGTGAACAACGCGTTCGCGAAGGTCGGTCGCAGCGAGGTCAAGCCCGTGGAGCTCGCGAGCGCGCTCCGGCGTGAGGTGGACGACCGCGCCGCCGTCGTCGACCGCGAGCGCACCGTCGTGCCCAACGAGTTCACCATCGAGCTGTCGGTGGACGACTTCGGCCAGGTCGAGGGGTGGGGCGCGGAGACGCTCGCCGACGAGCTGGCGTCGAACGTCACGCAGTACGCGGCGTCGCAGCACTACGCCTTCGTCGGGCCGGTGAGCGTGAGCTTCGAGCAGAACGACGCGCTCGACGTCGGCCGTTTCCAGCTCCGCTCGGCGAGCGTGCGTGGCAACGTGGCCCCGGCGACGTCGTCCTCCCCGAGCACCCGCCACCCGCTCGTCGACATCGACGGCCAGCGCTACCTGCTGACCGGCCCGGTCACGGTCATCGGCCGCGGCTCGGAGGCCGACATCGTCGTCGACGACCCCGGGGTCTCACGTCGCCACCTCGAGATCCGCGTGACGCCGGAGGGCGTCATCGCGACGGACCTCGGCTCGACCAACGGTCTGTTCGTCGAGGGCCACCAGGTCCCGGCCGCTACGCTCCTGGACGGCAACTCCCTGACGATCGGACGGACCCGCATCATGTTCTGGACCGGCGCGTCAGACAACGAGGAGTGGTGATCCGGCCCGCATGACCGACCTCACGTTCACCCTGCTGCGGCTGGGCTACCTGGTGCTGCTCTGGGTGTTCGTGCTCTCCGCGATCGGGGTGCTGCGGCGCGACCTGTACGGCACGAAGATCACGCCGCGGCGAGGCCGCAAGGGCGCACCCGCGGACCGCCCGACGTCGGGCCCCACGCCGACGGCGGCCGCCGAGCCCGCGCGCCAGTCCGCACCCGCGGGGCCCTCGCGTCTCGTCGTGACCGCGGGCCCGCTGACGGGCACGACGATCCCGCTCACGACGTCGTCGATCCTCATCGGGCGCGCACCGAGCTGCACGCTCGTCCTCGACGACGACTACTCCTCGTCGCGCCACGCGCGCATCTTCCCGCAGCACGGTGGCTGGTTCGTCGAGGACCTCGGCTCCACCAACGGCACCTACGTCGAGGACCAGCGCATCGGTCAGGTGACGCCCATGGGTCCGGGGACGCGGGTGCGGATCGGTCAGTCCGTCGTCGAGCTGCAGAGGTAGCCCGCAGTGAACATCGCCCTGCGCTACGCCGCGCGCTCCGACGTCGGGCTCGTGCGCTCCAACAACCAGGACTCCGGCTACGCGGGCCCGCACCTCCTCGTCGTCGCCGACGGCATGGGCGGGCACGCGGGGGGCGACGTCGCGTCGTCGATCGCGATCGCGGCGCTCGCGCCGCTCGACGGCGAGTCGCACGGCCCGGACGACGCCCTCGCCGAGCTCGAGCGCTCGATCGACCACGCGCGCCAGGACCTCGTCGAGCGCAGCGTCACCGACCCCGAGCTCGCCGGCATGGGCACGACCGTCACCGCGATCCTGCGCTCGGGCAACAAGCTCGCCATGGCGCACCTCGGGGACTCGCGGGCCTATCTCCTGCGCGACGGCGAGCTCGCCCAGGTCACGACGGACCACACGTTCGTCCAGCACCTCGTGGACACGGGCCGCATCTCGGCGGACGAGGCGGAGACCCACCCGCAGCGCAACGTCGTCATGCGCGTGCTGGGCGACTTCGACATCGACCTCACGCCCGACATGTCGGTGCGGGAGGCGAAGCCCGGGGACCGCTGGCTCCTGTGCTCGGACGGGCTCTCGGGCTTCGTCAGCCCCGAGACGCTCGCCCAGGCGCTCACGGACGAGACCGACGTCGACGCGTGCGCCGACCGCCTGCTCCAGCTCGCGCTGCGCGCGGGGAGCACGGACAACGTGACGGTCGTCGTGGCGGACGTCGTGGACGTCGACGCGCTGCCCGACGGCGGCGCGCCCGGCACGGGCGCGCAGGTCGTCGGGTCCGCGGCGATCGACCGCGACGCACCGACGTCCGCCGCCGACGGGCCCGCGGCGAGGGCCGCCGCGCTCATGGCGAGCGCGAGCGCCGGAGCGCCGGCCGACGACGGCGCGTCACCCGGGACCGGCACCGAGCCCGGTGCGGAGGGCACCGCGGACGGGGACGGCTCCGACGGCGACGACGACGTCCGCCCCGGCCGCGCCCCGCGCCGCTGGGTGACCGTCGTCGCGATCCTGCTCGTGGTCGCCGGCCTGGGCGTCGCGCTCTGGGCGGGCTACCGCTGGACCCAGACGCAGTACTACGTCGGCGTGGCCGACGGCCAGGTCGCCGTGTTCCGCGGCATCCCGGAGAGCGCGGGCCCGGTGACGTTGTCGACGGCGGTCGAGCTCACGGGCACGCGCGTCGACGACCTGCCGGGCTACGTCGTCGACCGCCTCGAGACGACCATCCCCGCGCAGTCGCTCGACGACGCGCGGGCGCGCGCCGAGCGGCTCGTGACCGAGTCGGCCCAGGAGTCGGAGGGTTCGACGACCGACGAGCCCCCGGCCACCGACACCCCGACCGAGGGATCCACCGAACCTCCGGCCACCGACGCCCCGGCGACGACAGAGACCCCGGCGACGACCGACGGCGCGGGCGCGGGGGCCTGATGGCGACGGTGGAGACCACCGACGTGCGTCCCGGCCGGGGCGCGGAGCTCGGTCTGCTCGTCCTCGCGCTCGCGCTGGGCATCGGGGCGTACGCGCTCGTCGGCCTCCGGCTGACGGGCGAGCTCCCGGGTCGGTTCTGGGTGTACAGCATCGGCATGGTCGTGCTCGCCGGCGGCGCGCACGTCCTGCTGCGCCTGCGTGCCCCGTTCGCGGACCCGGTGATCCTGCCGGTGGCGGTCGCGCTCAACGGCATCGGCCTCGCGATGATCTTCCGGCTGGACCTCGGCTCCCAGATCACGGGGGGGCTGCAGGACCTCGCGCCGCGCCAGCTGCAGTGGACGGCGCTCGGGATCCTCCTCGCGTTCGCGGTGATCTGGTTCCTGCGCGACCACCGCACGCTCCGGCGGTACACGTACACCGCGATGATCGCGGGCATCGTGCTCGTCGCACTGCCCCTCGTCCCAGGCCTGGGCACACGCATCAACGGTGCGCAGATCTGGATCAACGTCGCGGGCTTCTCGCTCCAGCCCGCCGAGTTCGCCAAGATCGCGTTCGCGATCTTCTTCGCCGGCTACCTCGTCACCAACCGTGACACGCTCGCCCTGGCCGGCCCCAAGGTCCTCGGCCTGCAGCTCCCGCGCCTGCGCGACCTCGGGCCGATCATCATCGTCTGGCTCGTCTCGCTCGCGATCCTCGTGTTCGAGCGCGACCTCGGCACGTCGCTGCTGTTCTTCGGCCTGTTCGTCGCGATGCTCTACATCGCGACCGAGCGCGTGAGCTGGGTCGTCATCGGCCTCCTCCTCTTCGCCGCCGGGGCCGTGCTCGCGGCGACGGCGTTCGGCCACGTCCAGGCCCGCGTCGACGTGTGGCTGCACCCGTTCGACCCCGAGATCTTCGGACGCGACCCGGGCGGCTCCGGCCAGCTGGTCGGCGGTCTGTTCTCCCTCGGCAACGGCGGGCTCTTCGGCACGGGCTGGGGCGCCGGCTACCCGCGCACGGTGCCCTACTCGTTCTCCGACTTCATCTACGCGTCGCTCGGCGAGGAGCTCGGCCTCACCGGCCTCATCGGCATCCTGCTCGCGTACCTCATCCTCGTGGAGCGCGGCCTGCGCACGGCGATCGGCGTCCGCGACGGGTTCGGCAAGCTGCTCGCGGGCGGGCTCGCGTTCGTCATGGCGTGGCAGCTCTTCGTCGTCGTCGGCGGCATCACACGCATCATCCCGCTCACGGGTCTGACCATGCCGTTCGTCGCCCAGGGCGGGTCCTCGCTGCTCGCGAACTGGATCGTGGTGGGCCTCCTGCTGCGCATCTCCGACGACGCACGGCGTCCCTCGTCGCTGCCCGTGCGCGGGCAGGTCGCGCCCGGCGGCGCGCGGACACGCCCGGACTCGGACGCCGCCGCGGTGGTCGGCCGGGGAGAGACCGTCGGCGCCGTGCCCGACGACGCACCCACCACGGTCGGCGCGACCGCCGTGGTCGGGGGTCCCGCGCGCGCGACGACCGGCGTGCAGCCGGTCGTCGGGCCCGCGGACGAGGTGGACCAGATGCGCACCGAGGTCGTGCGTCGTCCCGACCAGCAGTCCACCGACCGGTCCGGACCGTGGGGAGGTGCCCGGTGAACGTCCCCCTGCGCCGCGTCGCGACCGTCGTGCTCGTCATGTTCCTCGCCCTCATGGTGTCGACGACGTACATCCAGTTCGTGCAGGCCGACTCGCTCAACAACGACACGCGCAACGCGCGCACGACGTACCGGGAGTACGGGAACTTCCGCGGCCCGATCGTCGTCGCGGGCGAGTCGATCGCGTCGTCCACGCCGGTCGACGACGCCTTCAAGTTCCAGCGCGCCTACGCGAACGGCCCCCTGTACGCCCCGGTGTCCGGGTACTTCTCGCTGGTCAACGGCACGGACGAGATCGAGCGCGCCGAGAACGAGTACCTCAACGGCCAGGCCAGCTCGCTGTGGCTCGACCGGCTCAGCGCGCTGTTCACCGGCGAGCAGCCCCAGGGCTCGTCCGTCGAGCTGACGATCAACCCTGCGGCGCAGCAGGCCGCGTGGGACGCGCTCGGGGACCAGCGGGGTGCCGTCGTCGCGCTCGAGCCGAAGACCGGCCGCGTCCTCGCGCTCGTCTCCAAGCCGAGCTACGACCCCAACGTGCTCGCGAACCACGACACGGAGGTGGCCGGGGCCGCGTTCCAGGAGCTGCTCGCGGCCGACGGCAACCCGCTGTCCAACCGGGCCATCCGCGGCAACACCTACCCGCCGGGCTCGACGTTCAAGATCGTCACGTCGGCCGCGGCGATCGAGAGCGGGCAGTACACGTCCGAGTCGGTCATCCCCGCGCCGGACGAGTACCAGTACCCGCAGTCGACCTCGACGATGCAGAACTTCGGCGGGTCCCGCTGCTCCCCGTCGGGGGAGATGACGCTCGCCGACGCGCTGCGCATCTCGTGCAACACCGCGTTCGCCGATCTCGGGGTGACGCTCGGCGACGACGCGCTGCGCGACCAGGCGCAGGACTTCGGGTTCGACGAGTCCATGGAGATCCCCATGGACGTCACGGCGAGCCACTTCCCGACCGACGAGGAGGCGACGCCCCCCAAGACGGCGCAGGCCGCGATCGGGCAGGGCGACGTGCGCGTGACCCCGCTCCAGATGGCGATGGTGTCCGCGGCGATCGCGAACGGCGGCGTCCAGATGGCCCCCTACACCGTCGAGACCATCCGCAACCCGGACCTCGAGGTCGTGCAGCAGTCCGAGCCGCGTCGCCTGCGGACCTCGGTCTCCCCGTCGACCGCGCAGCAGCTCACGCAGATGATGCTCGGCGTCGTGCAGAACGGCTCGGGGGAGGCTGCGCAGATCCCGGGCGTGCAGGTCGCGGGCAAGACCGGCACCGCGGAGACCGGCGGGGACGCGGCGCCGCACGCGTGGTTCACGAGCTTCGCCCCGGCCGACGACCCCCGGGTCGCGGTCGCGGTCATCGTCGAGAACGGTGGCTCGATGGGGAGCGAGGCGACCGGGGGCGCGATCGCGGCCCCGATCGCGAAGGCCGTCATGGAGGCGGTGTTGAACGGATGAGGCCGGTCCGGGGGCTGACGCTCGGCAACCGCTACAGCCTCGTGCGGCGCATCGCCGTCGGCGGCATGGGCGAGGTGTGGGTCGCGGCCGACGACGCGCTCGGGCGCGAGGTCGCGGTCAAGGTCCTGCGCACCGAGTACGCCGGCAACGAGGACTTCCTCAACCGCCTGCGCACCGAGGCGCGCAACAGCGCGGCCCTGTCGCACCCGAACATCGCGCAGATGTACGACTACGGCGAGACGAACGGCTCCGGGTACCTCGTCATGGAGCTCGTCGTGGGGGAGCCGATGGCCGACCTCCTCGAGCGCGAGCCCGTGCTCCCGCCCGCGCGGCTCATGCCGATCCTGTCCCAGACCGCGCTCGCGCTGCACGCCGCGCACCTGTCCGGGGTCGTGCACCGCGACGTGAAGCCGGGCAACATCCTCATCGACCGCTCGGGGACGGTGAAGATCACCGACTTCGGGGTGTCGCTCGCCGCGAACCAGGTACCGATGACCGCCACGGGCATGGTCATGGGCACGGCCCAGTACCTCTCGCCCGAGCAGGCGGTCGGGCAGGCCGCCACCGGGGCGTCGGACGTCTACGCGCTCGGCATCGTGGCGTACGAGTCGATCGTCGGGAACCGCCCGTTCACGGGGTCCACGCCGGTCGACATCGCCGTCGCGCACGTCAACGAGCCCGTGCCGCCGCTGCCGCCGTCGGTCGACCCGGAGCTCTCCGAGCTCGTCATGGCGATGCTCGCCAAGGACCCGCTGGCGCGCCCGCACCCCGCGGACGCCCTCGCCCGGGTCTTCGACGCGATCGGCGCCCGGCTCGCCGCCGACCCGTGGTCGTCGCGCGTCACGGCGCCCGCGCCGACCCGACGTGCCCGGCGCGCCCGCACCGACGACGGCGCCGTGCCCGACGTCGCGCCCGACGGAGCACCCGACGTGCCCGTGCAGCCCCGCGAGGACCTCGCGCCGGTCATCACGCCGCTCGTCATCCCGACGGCCGTGCGCGACCCGCACCCGGCCGACCCCGCCGCGCCGTGGGTCGCGCGCGACAGCGTCGGCAGGTCGACCACGTCCGGCTCGGGCGGTGCGAGCGGGGCTGCCGACACGCCCGAGCGTGCTGCCGCGGACGACGCGCCGCGGGCCGCCGGGCCCGGGCCTGCGCTGCCCTGGGAGCGCCCGGTGCCCGGCGACGCTCAGGACGCGGACGCAGGATCCGGCGCGCGCGCCTACCCGCCACGGCGCGAGATGCACGGCGCCACGCGCTCCCGGCGCCCCCAGCCCGCGCGCACCGCGGCACGCACGAGCCCGGGCGCGACGGGACGCACGGACGAGCGCGCGTCGTCGGGCGCCCCGGCCACGCGCGCCGAGGTGCGGCGGCAGGCGCAGGCGGGCCCCGCCCGCACCAGCGGCGGACGTCGCACGTCGACGACGACCGGGCGACGTATCGGCGGGTTGCCGAACGGTCTGACCTGGCCGCTCGTCGCGCTGCTCGGGCTCCTGCTGGTGCTCGTCGTCGCGACCCTCGCCACGCTCGGGGACAGGGGAGCCGACGACGACGACGCCACCACCGCCTCCGCACCCCTCACCGTGCGGACCGCCCTGCCGGCCGACGCCCGACACCCCGGGCCGGACGACGTAGCAGCGGTGCCCTGGGTGACATCGTGACGACATCGTTGTGTCCCCTGCCCTCGCGGACCCGCGCGGGTGGGATGATTGCGCCAGATGTGCCGCGCGCGGACGCGCCCGCGGCCCCGACAACTCCGAAGGACGAATGAGTGGTGGACAACGCTCCCCGCGTGCTTGCCGGTCGCTACGAGGTCGGTGAGCTCATCGGTCGCGGCGGCATGGCCGAGGTGCACATCGGGCACGACAACCGCCTCGGTCGCACCGTCGCGATCAAGATCCTGCGGTCCGACCTCGCGCGCGACCCCACGTTCCTCGCGCGCTTCCGGCGTGAGGCCCAGGCGGCCGCGTCGCTCAACCATCCCGCCATCGTGGCCGTGTACGACACGGGCGAGGACGTGCACTCCGACACCACGGGCAACGCGGTGCACGTCCCGTTCATCGTCATGGAGTACGTCGAGGGCCACACGGTCCGCGACATCCTGCGCGACGGGCAGGCCGTCCCCATCGACGAGGCGGTCGAGATCACCGCGGGCGTGCTCGCGGCGCTCGAGTACTCGCACCACGCGGGCATCGTGCACCGTGACATCAAGCCCGCGAACGTCATGATCACGCCCACCGGCGCGGTCAAGGTCATGGACTTCGGCATCGCGCGCGCCATGGCGGACTCCGCCGCGACGATGACCCAGACGTCCGCCGTCATCGGCACCGCGCAGTACCTCTCGCCCGAGCAGGCGCGCGGCGAGACGGTCGACGCACGCTCCGACCTCTACTCCACGGGCTGCCTGCTCTACGAGCTCCTCACCGGTCGCCCGCCGTTCATCGGTGACTCGCCCGTCGCCGTCGCGTACCAGCACGTGCGCGAGGCCCCGGCGACGCCGAGCGCCGTCGCGCCGGACGTCCCGGAGGTGCTCGACCGCATCACGCTCAAGGCCCTCGCGAAGGACCGCACGGACCGCTACTCGAACGCCGCGGAGTTCCGCGCCGACCTCGAGAACGCCGTGCGCGGCGGGGCGATCACTGCTCCGTCGCTCGGTGTCGCGGCCGCCGCGGCCGGTCTCGGTGCGGCCGCGATGGCCGCCGACATGCAGCCCACGATGGTGGAGTCGGCCACGCAGGTCATGGCCCCAGCCACCGCGAACCCGTGGGCGACCAGCACGACGCCGGCCGTCCCGCCGGGCGACGACGTCCCGGGCGACGAGGACGGCAAGAAGAGCCGCAAGGGCCTCATGTGGACGCTCATCGCGATCGGCGCGATCGCGATCGCGGCGATCATCACGATGCTGGTGCTCAACGGCCAGGGCGAGGAGGAGCCGACGACGGGCACGGTCCCGACCCTCTCCACGGGGGTCACGCCCGAGCAGGCCGAGCAGCAGATCACCGCCGAAGGGTTCGAGTACGCCCAGGCGATCGACCCGGACTCCCAGGAGCCCGAGGGCACGTTCACGAAGACGACCCCTGAGGGTGGCACCGAGCTGGAGCTCGGCGAGACCGTCACGGCGTTCTTCTCCGGCGGCCCCGACGCCGTGGCCGTCCCGGACGTCACGGGCATGACCCAGGACGAGGCGCGGCAGACGATCACTGGACTCGGCCTCACGGTCACGTCCGGCGGGTCCGAGGACTCGGTCGACGTCGAGAAGGACCTGGTGACGCGGACCAACCCGCCGGCGAACCAGTCCGTCCCGGGTGGCTCGCCGGTCGAGATCTTCACGTCGTCCGGCCTCGTCACGCTGGGCGACCTCGTCGGGCAGCAGCGCGACGCCGCCGAGCAGGCGATCTCCGACCTCGGCCTCAACCCGAACGTCGAGGAGGTCGAGTCCGACGAGCCCGAGGGCCAGGTCCTCAGCCAGCGCCCGAACGCGGGCAGCGTCCCGCAGGGCTCGGACGTGACCATCGAGGTCGCCATCCCGCGCGCGGTGGAGACGACGGTCGTCCCGACGAGTCTCGCCGGGATGACGGAGCAGCAGGCGACCGAGGCGCTCGGCGCCGCCGGGCTCATCCCCGGGAACCGCCAGACGCAGGAGTCCGAGCAGTGGCCCGCGGGGACGGTCATCGGTTCCGACCCGCGCGGCGGCACCGAGCTCAACGTCGGTGACCCCGTCTCGCTCATCGTCTCGACCGGCCCTGGCCCGGCGCCCGGCGGCGACGAGGAAGGCGAGGGCGGCGGCGAGGGCGGCGGAAACGGCGGCCGGGGCGGCAACGACTGATCCTCCGCGCGTCGCCGCGCCGGCGACGTCATGACGACGGGCTCTCACCTCGCGAGGTGAGAGCCCGTCGTCGTGCATGGAGGAAGTTGTCAGCAGCTCAGCGATCCCTGCGGCCGTGGAACGCTGACACGTCGTGGGCTACTGGCGCACGAGCGGCGCCATGCCCGCGGACCGCTCGACGGCGCCCTCGAGCCCGCACGCCTCGAGCCAGTTCGCGAGCAGTCGGTGCCCGCCCTCGGTGAGCACCGACTCCGGGTGGAACTGCACGCCGTGCAGCGGCAGGTCGCGGTGCTGGACGCCCATGATCACGCCACCGGCGGTGGTCGCGGTGACCTCGAGCTCCGGCGGCACCGTGCGGTTGACGACGGCGAGCGAGTGGTAGCGCGTCGCGGTGAACGGGGCGGGGAGGCCCGCGAGGACGCCCTCGCCGTCGTGCTCGACGAGGCTGGTCTTGCCGTGCATGAGCTCGGGCGCGTGCGTGACCGTCGCGCCGTACACCTCCGCCAGAGCCTGGTGGCCGAGGCAGACCCCGAGCATCGGCGTGCGCGACGCGGCGCACGCGCGGATGACCTGCTCGCTCTGCCCAGCCTCCTTCGGGGTGCCGGGGCCGGGGGAGACGAGGACGCCGTCGAAGACCGTGCCGTCGGCGTCGTGGAAGCGGCCCTCGGCGTCCGGCTCGGGCACGGCGTCGTTGCGCACGACGACGGTCTGCGCGCCCAGCTGGTCGAGGTAGCCGACGATCGTGTAGACGAACGAGTCGTAGTTGTCGACGACGAGGATGCGGGTCTGACGGGTCATCGCGAGGCCTCCACGGGCAGGGCGCCGGCGGCGTCCGTCTGGATGTTGGGGTCGTTGAACGGCATGTACTCGGACACGAGCGGGAACAGCCACTCGAAGCACGCGAGCACGACGGCGGCCGCGAGGACGAGCAGGAGGAGCACCCGGACCCACGCGGGCCCGGGCAGAACGCGCCACAGCGCCCCGTACATCATGTGCTCCCGTCGTGCGTGCTGGTCGCTGCGCCGGCGGGCAGCGACGCGGCCGACGCCTCGGCCGGGGGTGCGGTCTGGCCGACGAGGTCCGGCGGCGTGCCGTCCTCGACGGGCATCCAGTAGTCGAGCTTCGCGTTGACGATGAACCGGGCGACGAGCGAGTTGAGCCCGATCGGGTGGCACGTCGTCAGGGTCAGGTACCGCTCGGTGGGCTCCACGCCGGGCTGCCAGGGCACGGGCGCGACGGCCTCCACCTGGTCCGGCTCGACGGCCTCCATCTGGTCCACCCGGTAGACGTACCAGACGCCGTCCGCCTCGACGACGAGCGGGTCCCCGATCTCGAGCTCCTCCACGTCGTGGAAGATCTTCCCGTAGGTCTGCCGGTGCCCGGCGACCGAGAAGTTGCCGATGTCGCCCGGCATGACCGTCTCGGGGTAGTGGCCCGCCATCGCCTTGTCGAGGATGCTCTGCTTGTCCGTGCCCTCCGCGATCGGCATGACCGCGTCGCCCCAGCGTGGGACGCGCAGCGTCCCGAAGACCTCGCCGAGCGCGGGTACCGCCATGACCGGGGGCGCGTCGCGCCGGACCGTCGTGGCGACGTCGGCCGGGTCCGGCGCGGGCGCGTCGAGCTCCGCGAGCACCTCGGCCTGGACCCGGTCCGCCTGGACGTCGGTCCACCACAGCTGCCACACCACGTAGAGCCCCAGCAGCACACCGAGGGTGATGAGCAGCTCGCCGACGACCCCGACGACGGCGGAGACCGCACCCCGTCCGCCGCCGCGCGCACCCGCGTGCCGCACGTGTCCCGGGACGGTCGCGGTCACGACACCACCGCGGAGGCCGGGCGGGCGTATCGCAGCTCGAGCCCGCCCTCGTAGCTCGGCAGCTCGAGCCCGTCGTGCTCCTCGACGGCCCAGCCCAGGTTCACCGCCTCGACGTACTGCTGGTAGGTCTGCACGCCCGGCGACCGCTCGAGCGCGTCGCGCAGCGCGTCGGGGTCGCCCACCGCCTCGACGACGTAGGGCGGCGAGTACACGCGGCCGTGCAGCAGGAGGATGTTGCCCGCGCACCGGAACGCCGACGTCGACGTCACGCGCTGGCCCTGGAGGGTCATCGCCTCGGCGCCGCCCGCCCAGAGGGCGTTGACGACGGCCTGGATGTCCTGCTGGTGCACGACGAGGTCGTCGGGACGGATCTCCGCGGGGTAGCTGCCCTCGGGCGGGGCGTCGTCGAGCGACACGGACAACCCGGACCCGCTCACCGGCACGGTGCCGGCGGCGAGAGCCGTGCGCGCCGCGAGGTCGGGGTTCATGCCGACGGGGGCGTCACCCGTGTCGGAGAGGCTGGCGATCTCGTGCGTCAGGGCGTCGACCTCGGCAGCGAGGTCGGCGACGCGGCCCGACTCCTTGTCGACGAGCTGCGCCAGGTTCTCGGGGTGGCGTGACTCCTCGCCGCGCGCCAGCCGTGCGTTCGCGGTGAACATCAGGCCCGCCAGGGCGAGGACGAGCGCGACGCTCACCGCCGAGCGGACCCGCCGCGCGCGCGAGGGGGCGGGGGCAGGGTCCGCAGGGGACGGATCGGCGTTGCTGCTCACGCGACCGTCTCCTTCCTGGGCGGGGCCGTGTCGTTCCCTATTGTGTGCGCCCACTACGCTAGTCGACGAACGCCGTCCACGAACGCGTCGAACCCGTGCTCCCACGGACCTCGCCCGCCCGTCGACGACCTTCACCCGAGCCATGCACGGTTCCTGCACGACGACGGCAGGCGTCCGCTCCCGCGACGCGTCACCGCCGCCGTCTGCAGGGGACCCCACCAGGACAGGAGCCCACCCTCGTGCCCGAGTCGAAGTCACGCAAGAAGCCCAAGGCACCTCGCGAGCCGCGCGCGCCCAAGCCCGACACGGGCAACCCGCGCTGGCTCGTCCCGACGATGCTCGGGCTCATGCTCGTGGGGCTGGCGTGGATCGTCCTGTTCTACCTGAGCGGCCCCGCGCAGCTCCCCGTCCCCCCGCTCGGCGCCTGGAACCTCGCCGTCGGCTTCGCGTTCATCATCGCGGGCTTCGCGCTCACCACACGCTGGAAGTAGCGGCACGACGGCGGTTCCTGGCGTCGCCGAGAATGACAGGCGTGTAGTTCCACACCTGTGAGCAAACCTGGGGATAACTTCTTCGGTGCCTTCGCTCCGCCGTCGTGAGCAGCGCTCCGGACCGTGCTCGCTCAGCCTCCGAGGTGGGCGAACTGGTCCGCCGACGCGTACGTGAGCCACACGGCGGCGCCGAGCGCGACCGCCACGGCCGCCGTCGCGCCCACGGACACGAGCGTGCGCCGCTCGCGCGGGGCGTACGCGTAGGCCGCGCCCAGCGCGAGGCCGACGACCAGGCCTCCGAGGTGCGCCTGCCACGCGATCCCGGGGAAGAACAGCCCGATCGCGAAGTTGATGCCGATGAGCACGACGATCTGCATCGCGTTGCGGCCGGTGCGCCGCAGGACCAGGAGGATCGCGCCGAACAGCCCGAACACCGCGCCCGAGGCGCCGACGACCGGCTGGTACCACGCCTCCGCCGTCGGGCCGCCCGCGAGGACGAGGTACCCGACCGAACCGCCCAGGGCGGACAGCAGGTAGAGCGCGGTGAACCGTGCCCGCCCGAGCTGCTGCTCGAGGAACGGGCCCGTGATCCACAGGGCGTACATGTTGAACAGGATGTGGACCGGGCTCGTCGAGTGCAGGAACGCCGCGGTGAGAAACCTGTACGGCTCGAGCTCGCCGATCCAGGGCGCGAACGCCAGCCTGCTCGTCCACTCCCCGCCCGTCACGAGCTGGAGGAGCCAGCTCACCACGCACAGCCCGATGATCGTGAACGTCACCACCGGCCGGCCGGAGCCGACCTTGCCCCCCAGGGCCGTGCGCACCGTCGGCGCCTGGCGCGCGCTCTCGCGCACGCAGTCGACGCACTGCACGCCGACGGCCGCCGGGCGCTGGCACTCGGGGCACGTCGGGCGTCCGCAGCGCTGGCAGCGCACGTACGACACGCGGTCCGGGTGGCGCGGGCAGACCGGCGGGACGGCGGGACCGTCGTGCGGTCCTGCCGTCCCGTAGGCGGGTGGGCCGGGAGGCCCGGGAGGCGCGGAGATGGTCAGTCCTCGATCGTCACGGAGCTGATGACGATGTCCTCCTGCGGACGGTCGCCCGGGCGGGTGCGCGTCTCGTTGATCGCGTCCACGACGGCGCGCGACGCGTCGTCCGCGACCTCGCCGAAGATCGTGTGCTTGCCGTTGAGCCACGGCGTCGGCACGGTGGAGACGAAGAACTGCGAGCCGTTCGTGCCCTCGGCCTCACCCGTCACCGGGTTGCGGCGCAGGCCCGCGTTCGCCATCGCCAGGAGGTACGGGCGGTCGAACTGGAGCTCCGGGTGGATCTCGTCGTTGAACGTGTAGCCAGGACCGCCCGTGCCGGTGCCGAGCGGGCACCCGCCCTGGATCATGAAGTCCTTGATCACGCGGTGGAAGATCAGGCCGTCGTAGAACGGCTCGGAGCGCTCCGCCCCGGTGCGCGGGTCGGCCCACGTCGTGGTGCCCTGCGCGAGCCCGACGAAGTTCGCCACCGTCTTCGGGGCGTGGTTCGGCAGGAGCTCGATGCGGATGTCACCTGCGGTGGTGTGGAGGGTTGCGAACATGCGCACCATCCTCCCACGAGACCCGCGCGCGACCCGTCCCACGTGCCGTCTCGCGGGGTGGGGACGGTGGTGGCAGAGTAAGCGGAAACGTCATACACCGCATCCACCAGAACGTCCGCGCCGGACGACGACCCCGGGGAGCACGCATGACCCGTTCTCGCTCAGCGAGCGACTCCGTCAAGGACACGCTCGAGCAGATCGACACCGAGAAGCTCAAGGAACAGGCCGCCCAGGCGGCCGCGACCGCCCAGAACGCCGCGAGCCAGCTCGCGGACCAGGCCAAGGACGCCGCAGCGCAGGCCAAGGAGTGGGGGACGCCCAAGGTCGAGGCGTTCCTCGAGTGGCTCCAGCCACGCGTCGAGAAGGCCTGGCAGGACAGCATCCAGGCCGCCGCACCGCGCGTCGAGAAGGCTGCCGAGAAGGCCACGCCGGCGATCGACACCGCGCACGACAAGCTCGTCGACGACGTGCTGCCCAAGATCGTCGCGAGCTTCAACGCCGCGGCGGCCGGCGCGTCGGAGGCCGCCCAGCGCGCCTCGGACGACGCCGCCGAGGCGACGGCCGCCGCGGCAGCCGCCACCGCCGCCGCGACGGGCAGGAAGGCCCGCAAGCTCGCGAAGCAGGCGCAGAAGGCCGCCGCCGAGGCGTCGAAGCAGGCACAGAAGGCGGCGGGCAAGGCGGGCAAGAAGGCGGCGAAGGGTGCCGACAAGGCCGCGGACAAGGCCGCGGCCAAGCTCGCTGCCGTCGCCGACAAGGCTGCCGCCGAGGCGGACTCCTCGTCGGGCAAGGGCAAGACGCTGTGGTGGATCGCCGGCGGCGTCACCGCCGCGGGCGTCGGCTACGTCCTCTACCGGCGCGCCCAGCCGACGACCGACCCCTGGGCCGAGCCCTGGGAGCAGGAGGAGCAGCAGGTCCACTTCGACGACGTCGTCGGTGGCGCCAAGCACGCCGTCGGCGACGCCGCCGAGACCCTCGGCGAGGCGGCGGGCGTCGCCGTCGCGAAGGGTCGTGAGGCGACCGACAAGATCGCCGAGCGCGCCGCGGAGGTCCGGGGTGACGTGAGCGACCGCGTGACCGACGCCGTCGGCGAGGCGAAGGAGGCCGCGAAGAAGGCCTCGAGCCGCGCTCGCCCGTCCCGTCCTGGCACGACCGCGAAGGACTCCGGCCAGGAGTCCGCGCAGGCGCCCCTGCCGGGCTCCGCTCAGGTGACCGGCGAGGACGCGGCCGAGGCGAAGAGGTCCCGCGAGGCGACCGAGGGCGCCGCCGAGGACGCCGCCCAGAAGTCGGAGAAGCCCGGCGACCTCTGAGCGGTCCGCGGACCCGCCGACGACGAAGGGCCCCACCGCCTGGTGGGGCCCTTCGTCGGCGGTGCTGGTGGAGCCAGGGGGACTCGAACCCCCAACCCCCTGCTTGCAAAGCAGGTGCGCTACCAATTGCGCCATGGCCCCGGGCGACGCGGCCTGGGGCCGGTCAGGTGTGGAGAGTGCTCACTCGAAGGTGTCGGTGACCTCTGCCCAGAGGTCGCGCTCGGCGTTGTCCTCCGAGTACTTGCGCCACAGCAGGAATCCGGCTCCGGCAGCGAGAAGCAGGACGAGGATCTTCTTCATGACGTTCCCCCTCGAGTGGGTTCGGCAGTGGGCCTAAGAGGACTTGAACCTCTGACCTCTTCCTTATCAGGGAAGCGCTCTAACCGTCTGAGCTATAGGCCCGTTCGCGCCTCGCTGGTCAGCCCCTGAGGGCTGCTCCGCACGCAGGCAGCGCTTGAGATTACCCCACCGGGACCCGCAGACCCAAACCGGGAGGCCGCCGGGACCGGCAGCGACTCTCGTGAGCGTCAGTCGTCCGTGAGCGTGAGGTGCACGCCGCCCACGAGCGCGGCGACGATGTTGTACAGGAACGCCATGATCGTCGACAGCGCCGTGATGATCACCACGTTGACCACCCCGAGCAGGGTCGCGAGCGAGATCACGCGGCCGAACTCGACGAACTGGAGGATGTCGACGTTGTTCTCCTCGCCGAGGACCTGCGCGACGAGCTCCTCGAGCTTGAAGAACACCTGCATGCTGTCGAGGACGTACCAGACGACCGCTGCGGCGACCACGGTCATGATCCCGATCGCGACCGCGAGGAGGAAGCCCAGCTTCATGGCCGACCACGGGTCGACGCGCGACACGGCGAGACGCACCCGGCGCGGGCCGCCGTCCGGCCGGACCGCGGGCGTCGCACCCGTCGCCGTCCCGACAGCGGGCGTGGCGCCCGTGACCGGGCTCGCCGTGCCCGTGACACCGGCGGCGGAGTAGTGCATCGCGCCGCCGCTCGAGGACAGCGTCGACGGTGCCTGCGCCGCGGCGGGGGCCGCCGTGGAGGGAGAGGAGGTGGTCGTCGGCACTCGCCTCACCGTCCGATCGTCGATCTCGTCCTGGGAACCCTCGGTCTCCGCCGGGGCTGCCGGCACCGCGGCCGACACCTTCTTCGCGGCGGTCTTCGCCGCGGCGATCGCGGCCGCAGCCGCCTTGACCGCACCGGCGCGGGCGACCGCGACCCGGCTCTCGCCCGACGCGCGCTCCATCCCGTCGGCGTCGACCGCCGGGCCCTGACCCGGTGCGGATGCCGGTGCGGACGCCGCCGCGGGTGCCGGCGGCGGGGGCGGGGGCGGCGGCGGAGCCGCTGCATCGCGTGACACGCCGTGCGGGGTCCCGTTGCTCGTGCCGTTGCTCGTGCTGTGGGACGACCCGTTCGACGAGCCGTGACCGTTCGACGACGGGTCGACCGCCGGACGCGACGTGCTCGTCGTCGCGTCGGGCCGCGGGACGGTCACCTTCGGCGTGATCGTCGGCGGTGCGTTCTTGTCGCTGCTCATCTGGTTTCCTCGGTGGTTCCGGGGGCCGTCTCGTTCCCGTCGGCCTCCTCGGCCGTGGTGATCGGGTCGGTGCTCCGTGCGCTGCTCGGATCGGGCGCGTACGGGGCCGCGCCGGTCCCGTCCTCGGTCACCACGGTATCCCGATCCTCTCCGAGGCGACGTTCGACGTTCCGCGCGACCGCGATGATGCGGTCCCCCTTGTCGGGCTTCGCGAACGTCACCCCCTGAGTGGTGCGACCGGTGAGGTTGACCTCGCCGACCGCGGACCGGACGATCTTCCCGCGTTCCATGATCACCAGCACCTCGTCATCGGCCTCTGTGACCAGAGCCCCCACGAGATCTCCACGAGCCTCCACCAAGTTCGCGACCTTGATGCCGAGTCCGCCGCGTCCTTGGACGCGGTACTCGTCGATCCGGGTGCGCTTGGCGAAGCCGCCCTCGGTGACGACGAACAGGTTCGAGCCCTCCTGGACGACGTCGGCCGAGAGCAGCTCGTCGTCCGCGCGGAACTTCATGCCCGTGACCCCCGACGTCGCGCGGCCCAGCGGCCGCATCGTGTCGTCGTCGGCGGTGAACCGGATCGACTGTCCCTTGCGCGAGACGAGGATGAGGTCGTCCGTCGCGTCGACCAGCAGCGCGGCGACCAGCTCGTCGGGAGTGCCGCTCTCGTCCTCGCGCAGGTTGATCGCGATGAGGCCGCCCGACCGCGGCGAGTCGTACTCCGTGAGTCGCGTCTTCTTCACCAGGCCGCGGCGCGTCGCGAGGACGAGGTACTCCGCGTCGTCGTAGCTGCGCAGGTCGAGGACCTGCGCGATCTTCTCGCCGGGCTGGAACGCGAGCAGGTTGGCCACGTGCTGGCCCTTGGCGTCGCGCCCGCCCTCGGGCAGCTCGTACGCCTTCGCACGGTAGACGCGCCCGAGGTTCGTGAAGAACAGCAGCCAGTGGTGCGTCGTCGTCACGAAGAAGTGGTCGACGATGTCGTCCTCGCGCAGCTGCGCCCCGCGCACGCCCTTGCCGCCCCGCTTCTGGGCCCGGTAGTTGTCCGAGCGGGTGCGCTTGACGTACCCGCCGCGCGTGATCGTGACGACCATCTCCTCCTCGGCGATGAGGTCCTCGATCGAGACCTCGCCGTCGAACGGGAGGATCGTCGTCCGGCGCTCGTCGCCGTACTTGTCGACGATCTCGCGCATCTCGGTGCCGACGATCTGGCGCTGACGCTCCTCCGAGGCGAGGATCGTCTCGTACCCGATGATCTCCCGCTCGAGCTCGTCGTGCTTCTCGATGATCTCCTGGCGCTGCAGCGCGGCGAGCCGCCGCAGCTGCATGTTGAGGATCGCCGTCGCCTGGATCTCGTCGATCTCGAGGAGTCCCATCAGCCCTTCGCGCGCCTGGTCGGCGTCCGGGGAGCGGCGGATGAGCGCGATGACCTCGTCGAGCGCGTCGAGCGCCTTGAGGTAGCCGCGGTAGATGTGGATCGCCTTCTCGGCCTCGCGCAGCAGGTACTGCGTGCGGCGGACGACGACGTCGAGCTGGTGCGCCGTCCAGTGCCGGATGAAAGCGTCGAGGCTCAGCGTGCGCGGGACGCCGTCGACCAGCGCGAGCATGTTCGCGCCGAACGTGTCCTGCAGCTGCGTGTGCTTGTACAGGTTGTTGAGGACGACCTTCGCGACGGCGTCGCGCTTAAGCACGACGACGAGGCGCTGGCCCGTGCGGCCCGACGTCTCGTCACGGATGTCCGCGATGCCCTGCATGCGGCCGTCCTTGACCAGGTCGGCGATCTTCGCCGCCAGGTTGTCCGGGTTGACCTGGTACGGCAGCTCCGTGACGACCAGGCACACGCGGCCCTGGATCTCCTCGACGTTGACCACCGCGCGCATCGTGATCGATCCACGGCCCGTGCGGTACGCCTCCTCGATGCCCTTGTGCCCGAGGATCGTCGCGCCCGTCGGGAAGTCCGGGCCCTTGATGCGCAGCAGCAGCGCCGCGAGCAGCTCCTCGCGGCTCGCCTCGGGGTGGTCGAGGTGCCACTGCACACCCTCCGCGACCTCGCGCAGGTTGTGCGGCGGGATGTTCGTCGCCATGCCGACCGCGATGCCCGCCGAGCCGTTGACCAGCAGGTTCGGGAACCGGGCCGGCAGCACGGCCGGCTCCTGGGTACGGCCGTCGTAGTTGTCCTGGAAGTCGACCGTGTCCTTGTCGATGTCCCGGACCATCTCCATGGCCAGGGGCGCCATCCGGCACTCGGTGTATCGCGGCGCGGCCGCCGGGTCGTTGCCGGGGGAGCCGAAGTTCCCCTGGCCCGCGACCAGCGGGTACCGCAGCGACCAGTCCTGCACGAGGCGCACGAGCGCGTCGTAGATCGCCGTGTCGCCGTGCGGGTGGAACTTGCCCATGACGTCGCCGACGACGCGCGAGCACTTCGAGTACGACCGGTCCGGCCGGTAGCCGCCGTCGTACATCGCGTACAGCACGCGACGGTGGACCGGCTTGAGCCCGTCCCGCACGTCGGGCAGCGCACGCCCGACGATGACGCTCATCGCGTAGTCGAGGTACGACCGCTGCATCTCGAGCTGCAGGTCGACCTGCTCGATACGCCCGTGATGCACCGCGAGGGCCGTCCCGTCGGCGTGCACGACCGCGTCGACCGCGTCGCCGTCACCAGGAGCCGTGGGCTCGATCTCGGGGTTCTGCTCGTCGGTCACGATCTACCTCGTTCGTTCGTCTCTTCGTGCGTCTCGTACGTGGTTGCCTCGTGCGCTGTGGCCAGGTCCGCGGGCGCTGCGCCATCGGCCCATCGCGGGTGGCCCGCGCACGAGGCGATGCGACCTGCGCGAGCGAGCCGGGACGGGGCCGGAGGGGCGGCCGTGCCGGGTCGTGGCGGGTCTGGCGGGAGCGTCGCGAGGAACGAGCGGCGCGGATGGTAGACCCGGCACGGCCGCCCCGGAGTGCCCCGTCCCGGCGCCCCACCACGGGACGCGCGGCCCGCGACGAGCGGCTCAGATGTCAAGGAACCGCACGTCCTTCGCGTTGCGCTGGATGAAGCTGCGGCGGGACTCGACGTCCTCGCCCATGAGGACGGAGAAGATCTCGTCGGCCGCGGCGGCGTCGTCGAGCGTGACCTGGTTGAGGGTGCGGTGCTCGGGGTCCATGGTGGTGTCCCAGAGCTCGGAGTAGTCCATCTCGCCGAGACCCTTGTAGCGCTGGATCCCGTTCTCCTTGGGGATCCGCTTGCCGGCGGCCTGCCCTGAGGCGAGGAACGCGTCGCGCTCCTTGTCGGAGTACACGTAGTCGTGCGGGGCGTTGGACCACTTCAGGCGGTACAGCGGCGGCTGCGCGAGGTAGACGTGGCCGTTCTCGATGAGCGGTCGCATGTAGCGGAACAGGAGCGTGAGCAGGAGCGTCGCGATGTGCTGGCCGTCGACGTCGGCGTCGGCCATGAGGACGATCTTGTGGTACCGGAGCTTGGCGAGGTCGAAGTCCTCGCCGATGCCGGTGCCGAACGCGGTGATGATCGACTGGACCTCCTGGTTGGACAGGGCCCGGTCGAGGCGCGCGCGCTCGACGTTGAGGATCTTCCCGCGGATCGGGAGGATCGCCTGCGTGCGCGGGTTGCGCCCGCGCACGGCGGAGCCGCCCGCGGAGTCACCCTCGACGATGAAGATCTCGCACTCCTCGGCGCGGTTCGACTGGCAGTCGCGCAGCTTGCCGGGCATGCCGCCCGACTCGAGCAGGCCCTTGCGGCGGGTCGCCTCGCGCGCCTTGCGGGCGGCGAGACGCGCCTGCGACGCCTGGATCGCCTTGCGGATGACGTCGCGAGCCTCGCCCGGGTGCGAGTCGAACCAGTCGTTGAGCCGCTCGTTGACGACCCGCTGGACGAACGTCTTGGCCTCGGTGTTGCCGAGCTTCGTCTTCGTCTGGCCCTCGAACTGCGGCTCGCCGAGCTTGACGGAGATGACGGCGGTGAGGCCCTCGCGGATGTCGTCGCCCGTGAGGTTCTCGTCCTTCTCCTTGAGGATGCCCTTGTCCCGTGCGTACCGGTTGACCAGCGACGTCATCGCCGCCCGGAAGCCCTCCTCGTGCGTGCCGCCCTCGGTCGTCGAGATCGTGTTCGCGAACGTGTGGACGGACTCCGAGTACGCGCTGGTCCACTGCATGGCGATCTCGACGGAGATCCGCCGCTCGGTGTCCTCCGACTCGATGTCGATGACGTCGGGGTGGACGAGCTCGACCTTCTTCGCGCCGTTGAGGTGCTTGACGTAGTCGATCAGGCCGCCGTCGTACCGGTAGCTCACGGTGCGCGCCGCCGGCGACGTGCCCGACGACGTCGCGTCGCCGCTCGCGGGCGTGCCGTCCTCGGCGCTGCCCAGGGCCGTGTCGCCGGATGCGGAGACGGTCGACCCGTCGCCGCCGGTGACCTCGTCGCCGGTGTCGAGGTGCGCGGGGCGCTCGTCGGTGAGCGTGATGCGCAGGCCCTTGTTGAGGAACGCGTACTGCTGGAACCGCGCCCGCAGGGTCTCGAAGTCGAACTCGGTGGTCTCGAAGATCGTCGGGTCGGCCCAGAACGTCTGGGTCGTGCCGGTCGCGTCCGTGGCCTCGCCCCGGTGCAGCTCGCCGACCGGCTTGCCGCCGTCGGCGAACTCCTGGCGCCACGCGTACCCGTCGCGCTGGACCTCGGTCACCACGCGGGACGAGAGCGCGTTGACGACGGAGATGCCGACGCCGTGCAGTCCGCCCGACACCGCGTAGCCGCCCCCGCCGAACTTGCCGCCCGCGTGGAGGATCGTCATGACGACCTCGACGGTCGGCCGACCCTCGGTCGGGTGGATCGCGACCGGGATGCCGCGCCCGTTGTCGACGACGCGCACGCCGCCGTCGGCCAGCAGCCTGACGTCGATGGTGTCCGCGTGGCCGGCGAGGGCCTCGTCCACAGAGTTATCCACAACCTCGTACACAAGGTGGTGAAGACCCCGCTCGCCCGTCGAGCCGATGTACATGCCCGGACGCTTGCGGACCGCCTCCAGCCCCTCGAGGACGGTGATGTTGCTCGCGTCGTAGCCGCCACCCGCGGGCGGGGCCGCGGGAGCGGGCGCCGTAGGGTCGGTGATGGCGGTCTCGGTGTGCTCTGCCACGGGCAGGACTGCTCCTCGTCGTCGTGCACGCGGCGGCCGGATCCTGCGGAATCGGTCGCCGTTGCTCATAGGTTCCGGGCCCGCACCGCCGTCGGCGCCAGCTCCACGCGACGAGGAACGACCACGCCGACGAGGGCTGGTCGTGCCCCCTCGAGAGGGCTGCGCGAGCGGGTGGTGACAAGACCCGGAATGACCTGCCCAGTCTACCCGTCGCGACCCGAAAACCGCGGATCCTGGCCCTCCTGGGGACATCTTCGGGTCGATTCGCGACGCGATCCCCGCTGCGCGCGCGGAAGTCCTCCACAAAGTTTTCCACAGGGTTGTCCACCGGCCCGGCGCACTGCGTCAGCAGAGCCCCGGACGCACCTCTCGCCCCGTCGTAGGTCACGAAGGGGTCTCACCTCTCAAGTCGGCTATCTACCTTTCATGGCGTAAGTGGTCTAATACCACACACAATCATGATTCGCGCGTCGTCCGCGCAGGAGTGATCACTGCCCGGACGCAACACCCTCGAAGGGACCCCTCCTCCGTGAAGAGACTTCTCGCGAGCGCCGCAGCGACAGCGCTCGCCCTCGGCGGGCTCGTCGCCACCGCGGCACCCGCCACAGCACACACGCCCGAGTCCTGGGCGGACTGCCGAGCGCTGAACGTCGAGCTCAAGTGGTACGCCGACGACAACGAGCTGACCGTCACCGTGGACGGCGACGTGCTCGAGCCTCGCACGTTCGACCGCGAGTTCGTGAAGACGTACGAGCTCGACCCCACGACGTCGCACACCTGGAGCGTCGAGGTGGACGCCTCTGACGGCGACCAGCACAACTACTCGAACTCCGGCACGACGACCGCGTGCGACGCACCCGAAGGCGACGCGGTGCAGGTGGGCGTGTACGTGTACCCCAAGCTCGACGCCTCGATGCCTGCGAAGTGGGAGAACTCGGGTCCCCAGCGTTTCGTGACCAGCACCGAGACCTTCGATCCCTCGGCCGACTACCTCAAGCGGTGGGCGTGGCTCGTCTCGCCCCTCGACCTCGACGACGTGCGCGAGGTTGCCGAGCAGATCGCGGGCGAGGAGGTCCCGCTCGAGGAGCTGTGCACCGCGTGGGGCATCCAGCAGGACCTCGCCCGCGGATCGGCGCAGGAGTTCCCGCTCCCCACTGAGATCGAGTACCCGCACAACGGCGGGTTCCCCGGTAACCGGCTCATCGACTCCCACCATCAGGACGTCGGCGCGTCGCTACCGAAGGGTTCGTGCGACACGCCGCCGGCACCGTCCGTCCCGTCTACCGTCGCCCTGGCCCCCGAGGCCCCCGCGGCGCTCACGGTCTGCGGTGCGGACATCGACGACGTCGTGCTCCCGGCCGAGTCGGAGGGCTTCACGTACCAGGCCATCACGGCGGGCATCCGCGCGACGGCCAAGGAAGGCGTGACGTTCGACGAGGCGAAGCTCGGTGGCTATGTCCTGGAGGACGGCGCACGTACGGCCGTCTTCCCGAGCGAGGAGCTGCTCCCGGCCGACGAGGAGTGCGCCCTCGTGCCCGGCGCCATCGAGGCCGTGTGCCAGGGCGACGTCCCCTACCTGGGCTACGCCGTCGAGCTGCCGGACGGCGCGACCGTCGACGAGGAGAACTCGCTCACGATCACGTTCCGCCACCCGAACGGCGGCGAGGACTACGTCGTCACGAACCAGCCGCTGAGCGGCTCGATCCTGTGGCCCGGCGCCTCGGCCGAGGAGCCGAAGCAGTGGCCCGGGTTCGTCCGCAACGAGGACGGCTCCTACACCGAGACCGAGGGCAACTACGCGTGGACCCGGGACGGCGTGGAGGTCCTCTTCGAGGTCAACCCGTCGTACTCGACCGTCGTGACCTACCCGCCGGCCACGACCGCCTGCGCGAACCCGCCCGTCGCGCCCGTCGCGGCCGAGGACGTCGCGGGGGCCGCCCCGACGAGCAACGGGCCGCAGCTCGCGTCGACCGGCGCCACCGTCGCCGGTGCGGTCGGCTTCGCGGCGCTGCTCGTCGGTGGGGGAGCCCTCGTCTTCTGGCTCCGCCGCCGCGTGCAGGCATGACACCCGCCGGTCGTCCCTGACGACCGGGTGACGACCCGGCAGGGCCCGCCGCGACCACGGTCGCGGCGGGCCCTGCGTCGTCCCGGCACACGTGCCGTTCGCGCGTCGGCTCAGCCCCAGGTGTCGCGCGGACCCGGGCCGCGCACGGACCTCTTCCCGCGCCGGAAGCTGGGACCGGCCGGGCCGAGCACCGTCACGGTCTCCACCACGCCCTCGCCCACCTCCTGCGCCAGACGCTCCAGGAGACGCGGCGCAAGCAGGCGCACCTGGGTCGCCCACGCCGTGGAGTCCGCGCGCACGACGAGCACCTTGTCCTCGAACGTCTCCGGCTCGCAGTGGTCCGCGACCTGGTCACCGACGACCTCCCGCCACCGCCCGACCACGCCGCCCACCGACACGTCCGCCACCCAGTCACGCTCGCGCAGCAGGTGCGCGAGGACGTCCGCCAGGAGCTGCGGGTCGCGACCGCTCGGCCGCGCGCCCGACGAGGGCGCGTCCGCCAGGATCCGCCGCCGCGGTTCCTGCCCCGGCCGCAACCCCTTCGCCCGCGCCGCCGCCTTCGCCCGGTTCAGCGCCTGCCGCGCGACCTCCGCCGGCGGGGTCAGCTCCACGACGTGCCCCACGGGCATCCCCGTCGCCCGCGTCGCCTCGTCGTCACCACCGCGTTCGTCGTCACCACCGCGGGCAGGACCGGGGGGTGGCGGCCCGTCTACCATCCGCGGGCTCGTTCCTCGCCCGCTCCCGCCAGGCCCACCACGACGGGCCGCCACCCCCCGGTCCTCCCCGCTCGTAGGCACCTCACCCTGGGAGGTCGCTCGCGCTCCCCAGGTCCCGGGCCCCGTCGCGCGAGGCGCCTCACCCGGGGACGTCGCGCCCGCCCGCCAGGTCCCGCCCGTCGCGGTGGCGGCGGGCGCGGTCGTGGCCGACGACGACGGGCCGAGCCGGGCGCGCGAAGTTCCGCTCGCGTCGTCGTCCACACCCGTTGTGGATTGCCCGGTCGATCCCGCATCGTCCAACTCGAAGAGGTGCGACGACGTGCCGAGGGCCGAGCCGTCGTCGTCTCCGCCCGGGAGCATCCCGGGAAGGTGAGACGGCACGGCGGGGGAGGGAGGCGGCGCCGGGTCGTGGGGGGCTTGGCGGGAGCCCGCGAGGGACGAGCGGGCGGATGGTCGACCCGGCGCCGCCTCCCTCCCCCGCTCCCGGGGCGACCCGGCATCCCTCGCCTCACGCGACGCAGCCTTGTCGTCACTGCTCGTCACGAGTCACCGTCCCGTCGTGGACGGTGTATCGCGCTCCGTCGAGGAGGGACGGGACGTCGTCGGGCACGGCAGCGGTGATGATGACCTGGCCGGCACCGGCAACCAGCTCGGCGAGCCGCTCACGACGGCGGACGTCGAGCTCGGCGAAGACGTCGTCGAGGACGAGGACGGGCTCGCCGTCCGGGCCCCACTGGTCCGCCCACAGGAGCGACTCGAGGCCCGCGGGGGCGCCGTCCTTGAGCAGCCGGTAGGACGCGAGCCGTAGTGCCAAGGCGAACGACCACGACTCGCCGTGGCTCGCGTACCCCTTCGCGGGCAGGCCGCCGAGGGTGAGCACGAGGTCGTCTCGGTGCGGCCCGACGAGGTTCACGCCGCGCTCGATCTCCTTGCCCCGTACGGCTTGCATGGCACCCAGCATGCGCTCCTCGAGCGCGGTCACACCCGGGATGCCCGACGGCGGCGCGTCCGACCGGGCGCCGTCCTCGCCGACGCCCGCCGCGTCGTCGGGCGCGGCGTGCTCGTCGAGGGCCTCGTCGACGGACGACCGGTAGGTCGTGAGCGCCGCGCCCTGGCCTGCGCTGACCTGGTCGTACGCCTCGGCCACGTAGGGCGCGAGGGCGGCGACGAGCTGCAGGCGCAGCGCCGTGATCTCGGCGCCCAGGCTCGCGAGCCGCGCGTCCCACACGTCGAGCGTCGCGAGGGCCGCGGTGACGTCGTCGACGACGGGTGGTTCGCCGTCGTCGGGCACGGGTGGCTCCGGCGCGGGCCGCGGTCGCCGGGAGCCACGACCTCGGCCACGGAGCGCGGCCGCGGACTTGAGCAGTGCACCACGCTGGCGCAGGACCCGGTCGTAGTCGGCGAGCAGCGCGGAGACGCGCGGGACGAGGAGGACGGCGAGCTGGTCGAGGAACCGCCGCCGCCCGTCGGGGTCGCCCTTGACGAGCGCGAGGTCCTCGGGGGCGAACAGGACCGTCCGCACGATCCCCAGGACGTCCCGCGGCTTCGACGCGGGAGACCGGTTGATGCGCGCGCGGTTCGCCTTGCCCGGTGTGATCTCGAGCTCGATCGTGCTCGCGCGGTCGCCCCGCACGACGCGCGTACGCACGACGGCGCGCGGGGCGCCCGCCCGGACGAGGGCCGCGTCGCCTGCCACGCGGTGGCTCGCGAGCGTCGCGACATAGCCGATCGCCTCGACGAGGTTCGTCTTGCCCTGACCGTTCGGGCCGACGAGGGCGTTGACGCCCGGGCCGAGCTCGAGGTCGACGGACTCGTAGGAGCGGAAGTCGACGAGGGACAGGTGCGAGACGTACATGCGGGAGCGGTCGGGTAGCGACGAGCGTCGGTCAGGCGGGCGGCTCGAGCGGGCCCGCGCCCGGAGACGCCGGCCCGGCGGCCTTGACCGCGTGCCCGCCGAACTGCTGGCGCAGCGCGGCGACCGCCTTGAGCGCGGGGGACTGCTCCTGGCGCGACGCGAAGCGCGCGAAGAGCGCGGCGGAGATCACGGGCAGCGGGACGGCGTTGTCGATCGCCTCGTCGACGGTCCACCGACCCTCGCCCGAGTCGTCGACCCAGTCGTCGATCGCGGCGAGCTGAGGGTCCTCCTCGAGCGCCTTGACGAAGAGGTCGAGGAGCCACGACCGCACGACGGTGCCGCGCGTCCACGCCTTCATCGTGCCGTGGACGTCCTTGACGACGTCGCTCTTGGCCGCGAGCAGCTCGTAGCCCTCGGCGTACGCCTGCATGAGGCCGTACTCGATGCCGTTGTGGACCATCTTGGCGAAGTGCCCCGCACCGACCTCGCCCGCGTGCACGAAGCCCTCGTCGCGCGGCCCGTCGGGCCGCAGCGCGTCGAAGATCGGCATGGCCGCGGTCACCAGGTCGGCGTCGCCGCCGACCATGAGGCCGTACCCGTTCTCCAGGCCCCACACACCGCCCGAGACGCCGACGTCGAGGTAGCCGACACCCTTCTCGCGCAGCTCGCCGGCGCGCGCCTGGTCCTCGGCGTAGTGGGAGTTGCCGCCCTCGATGACGACGTCGCCCTCGCCGAGGAGCTCACCGAGCTCGGTGACGACACCACGCGTCGGATCGCCCGCGGGGACCATGACCCACACGATGCGCCGCTCGTCGTCGGGAAGGGCCGCGACGAGCTCGGCGAGCGACGCGACGTCGGACACCTCGGGGCGCGGGTCGTAGCCGGTGACCTCGATGCCCGCTGCGCGGACGCGCGCGCGCATGTTGTTGCCCATCTTGCCGAGTCCGACGAGTCCGATGCGCGTGACCATGCGGGGTCCTCCGGTGTGGTGGTTCCGTGCGTGAGCGGTCCGCCGCGCGTCAGCCCGCGAAGCGGATCGGCACGAGCAGGTAGCGGTAGTGGGACGAGTCCTCGCCGTCCAGGGAGTCCTGGCCCGTGAACTCGACCGGCTTGTTCGGGTGGGTGAAGCTCAGGCGCACGAAGTCGGTGCCGAGCGCCCCGAGCCCGTCGAGGAGGAACTGCGGGTTGAACGCGACCGAGATGTCCTCGCCGACGAGGACCGCCTCGAGGGCCTCGGACGCCTGCGCGTCGTCACCCTGACCGGCGTCGAGCACGACCTGGCCGTCCGTGAACGACAGCCGGATCGGGGTGTTGCGCTCAGCGACCAGGGCGACGCGCTTGGCGGCGTCGATGAGCGGCGCCGTCGGGACGACGGCATGGATCGGCGTCTCGTCCGGGAAGAGCCGGCGCACGGCGGGGTAGTCGCCGTCGACGAGCTGGGAGGTGGTGTGGCGGCCGCCGGCCTCGAAGCCGATGAGGTCGACCCCGGCCCCGACGTTGAGGCCGACGTTGACCAGGCCGGAGCTCCCGAGCGACTTGGCGACGTCGTTCAGGGTGCGTGCCCGGACGAGGGCGATGGCGGAGTAGCTCGGGGTGACCGGTGTCCACGTGAGCTCGCGCAGCGCGAGACGGTACCGGTCGGTCGCGAGCAGGGTGATGCGCTCGCCCTCGATCTCGACGCGCACACCGGTGAGGAGCGGGAGGGTGTCGTCGCGGCTCGCCGCCACCGTCACCTGGGCGACGGCGTTCGTCAGCTCGTCGCCCGACACGGTGCCCGAGAGCTCGGGCATCGCGGGCAGCGCGGGGTACTCGTCCACAGGCATGGTGAGAAGCGTGAAACGGCTCGCGCCGCAGGTCACGATCACCTTGCTGCCCTCGAGCGCGACGTCGACGGGCTTGGCGGGCAGGGCTCGCGAGATCTCGGCCAGCAGACGGCCGGAGACGAGCACCGTGCCGGGCTCGCTCACCTCTGCAGGGATCTCCGAGCGGGCCGAGACCTCGTAGTCGAAGCTCGACAGCCCGATCGTGCCCGAGGCGTCGGCCTCGAGGCGGACGCCCGCGAGGACGGGAGCGGGCGGGCGGGTCGGCAGGGTCCGTGCCGTCCAGGTCACCGCGTCGGCCAGGACATCACGCTCAACCCGGAACTTCATCCCACACCCTCTCGTCCCTACGCCCAGGATCGGACTCGATCTTCACATGTACCGCACGGGTACGCCCTGACGCGACCTGTCGTGGATGAACCCTACGCGAGGTGAGGTGCGGGAGGAACTGGAACGGGCGGACTCCCGTGCCTCTGGAGAGGATGTGGCCGGGGACGCCCCCGGCAGCCTCGGAGGGGGGTCGGTCAGCTCCTGCGCGCTCGTCGGTCGGAGCCTGATGAAGGCGTGTGGAATTTCCCCTTTGATGACGTTAGTCGTCGTAGTAGGGGTTGTGGAACCAGTGGATATCGGCCGTTCTCGCAGGTCAGGGGATATTTCTGCGTGTGGACGAGCCGGTGAGGACGCTGTGGGAAAGTCGCACGCCCTGTGGGCGGCCGATTCGTCCCCACATGTCGTCCACCGACGGAGGGGGCGTCGTCCACACGATCTGGCAGCTCATCCACAGTTATCCACAGCGATGTGGACGGATCTGTGCACGGAGTGGCGTCCACAGGGGCCTGTTGATGACTCTCGTCCACAGCACCGTCGGGGAAAACTCCGGAGATCACGGGCATCTCCCACGACCGGACACATCTGTGGTTCTCCGTGCGAGCCCGGATCACGCGGATGTCACAACCCACAGGCCGTCTGTGGATGACTGTGGACAACTTGGCCCACACGCTGTGTACGAGTGGGTGTTCGCGGCGTGGGGCGGGTCTTCGGGACGGCGGGCGTCCGATATCCACAGATCTGTGCACGCCGGCGGGGATCGCTGTGGGCCCGGGCCGTCGTCGTCGGCGGCCCGGGTCGTCGCCCGGGTTCGAGTGCGGCTGGTCAGCCGCGGTGCTGCTGCTTGATCCGGCTCGTGAGCTCGGTGACCTGGTTGTAGGTCGACCGGCGCTCGGCCATCTGCTCCGTGATCTTGCGGTTGGCATGCATGACGGTCGTGTGGTCCCGCCCGCCGAACTGCTGGCCGATCTTGGGCAGGGAGAGGTCGGTGAGCTCGCGGCACAGGTACATGGCGATCTGGCGGGCCGTGACGAGGACACGGGAGCGCGAGCTGCCGCAGAGGTCCTCGATGGTGAGGCCGAAGTACGCGGCGGTCTGCGCGATGATCGCGGCAGGCGTGATCTCGGCGCTGTCCTCGTCCGTGATGAGGTCCTTGAGGACGATCTCCGCGAGGGGGAGGTCGACCTGCTGCCGGTTGAGGTTCGCGAACGCGGTCACGCGGATGAGTGCGCCCTCGAGCTCGCGGATGTTGGTCGAGATCCGCGAGCCGATGTAGGAGAGCACGTCGTCGGGAGCCGCGAGGCGCTCGCTCGACGCCTTCTTGCGGAGGATCGCGATGCGGGTCTCGAGGTCGGGGGGCTGGACGTCCGTGATGAGTCCCCACTCGAACCGTGACCGGAGCCGGTCCTCGAACCCGTTCAGCTGCTTGGGCGGCAGGTCGGACGTGATGACGACCTGCTTGTTCGCGTTGTGCAGCGCGTTGAACGTGTGGAAGAACTCCTCCATCGTCTGTTCCTTGCCCTGGAGGAACTGGATGTCGTCGATGAGCAGCACGTCCACGTCGCGGTACCGACGCTGGAACGCGCCGGCCTTGCCCTCACCGATCGAGTTGATGAAGTCGTTCGTGAACTCCTCCGAGTTCACGTAGCGCACGCGCACGTTCGGGTAGAGGTTGTGCGCGTAGTGACCGATCGCGTGGAGCAGGTGGGTCTTGCCCAGGCCGGAGTCGCCGTAGATGAACAGGGGGTTGTAGGCCTTGGCGGGAGCCTCGGCGACCGCGACCGCGGCCGCGTGGGCGAAGCGGTTCGACGAGCCGATGACGAACGTCTCGAAGACGTACTTCGGGTTGAGCCGGCTCGGTTCCGCCTGCGGGCGCGGGGGCGGCGGGGCCGGGAGGTCCGGGAGACCGTCGTCGGGCTCCATGTACGGCCGCTCGACGGCCGGGCGCGCGGCAGGGGTGGAGACGGGCTCCGAGCTGAGCTCGGGGTCCACGGTGATGCCGAAACGCACGTCGCGGCCGAGACACGAGGACATGGCGGTGACCAGCTCGTCGCGCACGCGCGTCTCGAGGTAGGTGCGCGTCTGCTCGTGCGGGACGGCGATGAACACCGTGTCATCGAGGATGGCGAGCGGCTTGGCGAGCCTGATGAACGCGATCTGGCGAGGCGTGATGTCAGGGCTCGCCTCGAGGATGCTCAGGGTCTGTGCCCAGACGTCGGCGATGTTCTCGTCCGGGTTGGCCACGGGCGGTTCCTCACGGGTCGAGGGCGTGCGTCGGACGGCGGTCCGGTCCGGCGAGCGTGCGCTCGCGGATCCCGGACCACGAGCGCCGACGAGAAGGTCACGGATGGAGTGATGCTGGGGTTGATCGTGCCACGGGAACCCCTCGTCCACATAGTTGTCCACAGGCTGTGGGTTGTTATCGTGAGGTTGCTCTCAGGTCAAGGGGAGGCGACGAGCGCGGTCTGGTCGGCGTCGACGAGCGACGGACGTCACGCCGACCGTGGTTTGACCTGACCGGGTCGCAGAGCGTAACGTCGGACAGCCGCTTCCAGGTGCTCTTGGCGCGCCCACGCAGGGCCCGACGCGACGCGTCGTGCTTCCTTCGAGGACTCCGTGCCCACGTGTGGCTCGTACGTCGTACACACCTGGACGGTCAGCAGGGTGGGAGACCGCCCCGTAGCAGCACCCGAACCACCGACGGGCTCCACCGGAGCCGGTCATTGCATCGTCGAGGACATAGACGGTGTACCTCCCCGACGTTCTTGGAGCACCTCGTGAGCAAGCGGACCTTCCAGCCGAACACCCGGCGCCGGGCGAAGACCCACGGCTTCCGGCTGCGCATGCGGACCCGTGCCGGCCGCGCCATCCTGGCTGCCCGCCGTCGCAAGGGCCGCACCGAGCTCTCTGCCTGATCCCACGTGCTCCCCGCGGCGCACCGACTGCGCCGTTCCGTCGACTTCGAACGGGCGGTGCGCCGCGGTGTGCGTGCGGGGAGGTCGACCGTGGTCGTGCACCTCGCCGAGGACCGTGACGGAGAGACGCAGCCGCAGGTCGGCTTCGTCGTCTCCAAGGCCGTAGGCAACGCGGTGCGACGCAATCTCGTCAAGCGCCGTCTGCGCGCAGCCGTTGCGGCCCATCTCGGAGCGCTGCCCGCGCACGGGCGTGTCGTCGTGCGCGCTCTGCCGTCGGCATCGTCCGCCACGTTCGACGAGCTGAGCGCCGACCTCTCGCGCGGTCTCGACCGCGCCGTCGTGCGACTGGGCGAGCGCGAGAGCGTGCGTCGATGACGACCATGCACCCTGTCGAGGCGCCCGAGGGCAGTGCGACGCGGCCCGAAGCCGAGGAGCCCGGTGTCAGAGGGTTCACCCGTCGCGTGGTCGACGTGTTGCGGCGAGTCCCAGCCCTCACACTGATCGGCATGATCCGGGCCTACCAGTCGGTCATCTCTCCGATGACGGGCCCCACCTGCAAGTACTACCCGTCCTGCTCCCAGTACGCCCTGACCGCCGTGCGGCGTCATGGTGCGCTCCGTGGCACGGGCCTCGCCCTCTGGCGGCTGTTGCGCTGCAACCCCTGGAGCCTCGGCGGGGTCGACGACGTGCCCGAGGCACGACACTCGCACTAGTCCTCCGCCCCGTCGTGGGCGATTCACGAGCTTTGTCTGAAGGTTAAGGGAGCAGTCACGGATGGACTTCTTCGCGTTCCTCGCACCGATCGAGTGGGTCGTCGCCTGGATCATGTACCTGTGTCACCAGGGACTGACATACCTGGGATTCGCGGATGGTCCGGGCCCGGCATGGGTCCTGTCGATCGTCGGACTCGTCGTCATCATCCGCATCCTGCTCATCCCGCTCTTCTTCAAGCAGATCAAGGCCTCTCGTGGAATGCAGATGCTGCAGCCCGAGATGCAGGCGATCCAGAAGAAGTACAAGGGCAAGACGGACCCGGCCTCCCGCGAGGCCATGAGCCGCGAGACGATGGACCTGTACCGCAAGCACGGGACGAACCCGTTCGCCTCGTGCATGCCGATCCTGCTGCAGTCCCCGATCTTCTTCGCACTCTTCCGCGTCCTGAACGGGCTCGTGCCGATCTCGAACGGCGACGCCGACCCCATCGGACCGATCGACGCGTCGGTCGCGAGCGACATCGAGAGCTCGACCGTCTTCGGCGCCCAGCTCTCCGACATCTTCCTGCGGTCGGAGTCGCTGCAGACCAAGATCGTCATCGCCGTGCTCATCGTCGCGATGTGCGCGACGACGTTCTTCACGCAGCGCCAGCTGACGATGAAGAACATGCCGAAGGCCGCCCTCGAGGGCCCGATGGCGTCGACGCAGAAGATGATGCTCTACGTCTTCCCGTTCATCTTCGCGGTCTCGGGCGTCAACTTCCCGGTCGGTGTGCTCATCTACTGGACCACGACGAACCTGTGGTCGATGGGCCAGCAGTTCTACACGATCCGGAGGATGCCGGCTCCGGGCTCGGAGGCCGAGCGCCTGATGAACGAGCGCAAGGCACGCAAGGCAGCTGCCAAGGGCGTCGTCGAGGACGCTGCCCCGGTCATCGAGCAGCCGCGCGGCCAGCGCCAGCAGCCGAAGCGTAAGGACCGCCGGAAGGGGACGACTCCGCGCGTCGACGGCTCGTCCGGCCCGACCGACGGCACGAGCGAGGCCCCGACGAGCGAGGCCCCGACGACCGAGGACGCGCCGACCGAGGCGCCGGTCGAGGGCACTCCCGGCAAGAACGCCGCAGGGGGTCAGCCGAAGCGCCCTGCCGGATCCTCGACGCCGGCGTCGTCGAAGAAGAAGAAGCAGAAGTAGATCCCGCGCCATGACGCGCACCCTTGCCCCGAGGAGCACCCAGATGCCGCCGACCGAGACCCCTGTGCCCAGCGAAGCCACCGTCGACGAGACCGTCCCGGAGACCGCGCGCCTCGAAGAGGAGGGCGAGATTGCCGCCGACTACCTCGAGGAGCTGCTCGACATCGCCGACCTCGACGGCGACATCGACATCGATGTGGAGCACGACCGCGCGGCCGTCGAGATCGTGGCCGACGAGGCCTCCCTCCTCCAGCCGCTGGTCGGTCGTGAGGGAGAGGTGCTCGACGCGCTGCAGGAGCTGACCCGGCTCGCGGTGCAGGCGCGCACGGGTGAGCGGAGCCGGCTGATGCTGGACGTCGCCGGGTTCCGGGCGAACCGACGTCGTGAGCTGACGGTCCTCGCCGAGGAGGCCATCGAGCGGGTCCGTACTGACGGGCAGAAGGTGTCGCTCGAGCCGCTCAACGCGTTCGAACGCAAGGTGGTGCACGACGCCGTCGCTGCGTCCGGCCTGCGGAGCGACTCGGAAGGTGCTGAGCCGTCCCGCTACGTGGTGATCTACCCCGCCGACTGACGCCGTCCTTTCTCGACTCGGTGCGCCCCACGTTTCACGTGAAACGTGGGGCGCACGTCATTGGGGGAACTGAGCGTGGGCTTGCGATGACGGTCGCGACGCCGGCTCGCGTGCTGGCCGTCGCACGAAGGTACGGCTACCCGGCGACTCGTGGAACGAGCCCGACAGAGCAGGACGCGCCTGACGGCTGTTCCACGTGAAACGATGGGGACGCCCGACGAGACGAGGAGCGAGCTGAAGGATGGGAACCGTGACGGAGAGCGACGGAGAACGCGCGATCGAGAGAGAAATGCTCAGCGAGTTCTTCGGCGACGCGTTCCCCGCGGTTGAGCGGTTCGCGGAGCGCCTGCGTCGCGAGGGCGAGCTTCGCGGACTCATCGGACCGCGCGAGGTGTCTCGGATCTGGGACCGGCACATCCTCAACTCGGCTGCTGTCGTCCCGTTCCTTCCGACGTCCGGTCTGATTGCCGACGTCGGTTCCGGAGCGGGACTGCCGGGTGTCGTGATCGCCGCGATGCGGCCGGAGGCGACCGTCTACCTCGTGGAACCCATGGAGCGCCGTTGTGCGTGGTTGAGCGAGATCGCCGAGGATCTGCAGCTGGAGAACGTCGAAGTGAAGAGAGGGCGCGCCGAGGAGTTCCACGGGGCGTTCGAATGTGATGCAGTCACGTCCCGCGCGGTCGCGGCGCTCGACAAGCTGGTGCGTCTCTCTCTTCCGCTCGTCCGACCGGGCGGGGAGATGATCGTGCTCAAGGGTCGCAACGTGACACAGGAGCTCGATCCTGCACGCAAGGCGCTGCGCAAGCTCAAGGGATCGCCGCCGGAGATTCTCGAGGCCACGTCGATTCCAGGCGTGGAGAGCACGACCGTCGTGAGGATCGTGCGGCAGACTGGGATCCGCTGAGTCGGACCACGCGAGCGGGCGGCCAGAGCGGTCGCTCGTCAGCGACACGGGCCCATGACGGCACCGAGGTCCGTCGGCTCCGACGACTTGCGTCGCATGCTGGTGTCGACAACGGAGAGGGAGAGGGAGGCACGCGTGACGGAGAGCACCCACGCACTGGAGGGCGTACACGAGTGGGAGCGCGTGGCCGGGCGCCAGGACGCGAACTCGATGGGCACCGCCGCCGGCGCCGAGGATGACCGTCGCGCCGCTCTCATGGCCAGCCTGCCCGACGCCGACGATTCCACACCGCTTGCAGCACAGCTCGCGGTGGACGCTCGACGGCGGATCGATCTGCAGGGTCGTCAGTTCCCGCGGCCTGAGGCGACGCGCATCATCACGGTGGCGAATCAGAAGGGTGGCGTAGGGAAGACGACAACGACCGTCAATCTTGCCGCTGGACTCGCGCAGGCGGGACTCAATGTCCTCGTGATCGACAACGATCCGCAGGGAAACGCCTCCACTGCCCTCGGAGTCGAGCATCGGGCCGGCACGCCCTCGATCTACGAGGTCCTCGTCGACGGCGACCCTCTGGCGGGCGCGGTCCAGCAGTGCCCGGACATCCCGACGCTGTGGTGCGTCCCGGCGACGATCGACCTGTCAGGTGCCGAGATCGAGCTCGTCTCGCTTGTTTCACGTGAAACACGACTGCGTCGGGCGCTCGACACCTATCTTGAGGACAGGGTTCGCGCAGGGGAGGAGCGGATCGACTATGTGCTCGTCGACTGCCCACCCAGCCTGGGCTTGCTGACGGTCAACGCGTTCGTCGTCGGACGTGAAGTGCTCATCCCGATCCAGTGCGAGTACTACGCCCTGGAAGGCCTGAGCCAGCTGCTCAAGACGATCGAGCTCATCAAGGCGCATCTCAATCCCGAGCTGCACGTCTCCACGATCCTGCTCACCATGTACGACGGTCGGACCAACCTGGCGCAGCAGGTCGCCGCGGAGGTTCGCGAGCACTTCCCCGTCCAGACCCTCCGCACCACCGTTCCGCGTTCCGTCCGGATCTCTGAGGCGCCGAGCCACGGTCAGACCGTCATGACCTACGATCCCGGTTCCACGGGGGCACTGGCGTATCTCGAGGCCGCGCGTGAGGTGACACAGCGCGGGAAGAACGAGCGCGTACTGGACGACAGCGGCCAGAACACGGCAGAAGAGCCCGCTCTGGAGCCGCTGCCGAGGAACGACCATGAGTTTGCCGGGTCCATCGGCGGACCCGCCTTGCGGCAGGAGGAGCAGCGATGAGCGAGAAGCGGCGCGGATTGGGACGAGGGCTGGGAGCGCTCATCCCCACGAGCTCGGAGGGCAAGCGTCCGGTCGACGTATTCTTCCCAAGCCCCGCGCACGATGAACCCGCCGCAGACGCTTCGACGCATGCCGACGCCGAGGGTGCGACTTCGACGGCTTCCGAGGATTCCAGCCCGGTGCCGGTCGTCACTCTCGTCGCGGCGTCGCCCCAGGCTTCCGACGTGGCAGGGCTGACGTCGCTCTCGGAGTCCGACCTCGCCGAGCTGGAGGCGTTGTCCGACCGCGATGTCATGGGGGAAGGCGAACGCTCGGTCGATTCCGACGAGGCGAGCAGCGACACGTCGACCGACGTCGACGAGGCGTCACAGGCAGGCACTGCGGCCGACGACGATGGTGTTGTTTCACGTGAAACGCTGACGCAGGACGCTCCCGAGAGCGCCGACGGGGAGAGCACCGGGTCAAGGCCCACGCCTGGTGAGTCGGAGGTCGAGTGGGCCGGTGGAATCGGGGAGGACCTTGTCCCGGTGCCCGGCGCCAGGTTCGCGGAGATCCCGACGGAGACGATTCGACCGAACCCGCGGCAACCCCGGACCGTCTTTGACGAGGGCGAGCTGGACGAGCTCGTGGGATCGATCCGTGAGATCGGAGTCTTGCAGCCGGTCGTCGTGCGCCCGGCCCCCGGAGAGCCCGGCGCGTATGAGCTCATCATGGGTGAGCGGCGGTTGCGCGCGACCCAGACCGCCGGGCTGACGGTGATCCCCGCGATCATCCGCGAGACCGAGGACGGCGACCTCCTGCGTGATGCGCTGCTCGAGAACTTGCACCGCAGCGCGCTCAATCCCCTCGAAGAGGCGGCCGCCTACAGGCAGCTCCTGGACGACTTCGGCTGCACGCACGAGGATCTGGCCGAGCGAATCTCGCGGAGCAGGCCCCAGATCTCCAACACACTGCGCCTTCTGCGCCTCCCTCCGCTCGTTCAGCGGCGCGTTGCCGCGGGGGTTCTCTCCGCCGGCCACGCGCGCGCTCTCCTCGGGCTCACGGACGGCGCAGAGATCGAACGACTGGCGCAGCGCATCGTCGCTGAGGGGCTCTCGGTTCGCGCGACCGAGGAGATCGTCGCGATGGGAGGGCTCGACGAGCGTCGCCCTGCCCGCACACCGCGAGCCGGCCAGCGGTCTGCAGCGATCGACGAGCTGGCGCACCGGTTGTCCGACCGATTCGAGACACGGGTGAAGGTGGACCTTGGCGCCAAGAAGGGGCGCCTCACGGTGGAGTTCGCGTCCGTCGAGGACCTCAACCGCATCCTCGACCTCATGGCGCCGGAGGACCCTGGACTGCTGCGCAAGTAGCTGCCGTTGCGTGCGCTCGCGCGATGGGAGCAGTTCTTTGGGGGTCTTGGGTCGTGGGGCGCGGCGGTTGTGGGTTCGCCGGGG
>NZ_JBZGBY010000016.1:0-91907 GCF_059159975.1 Cellulosimicrobium sp. BMG9.22
AGAACGCCCCGCGTCCCGAGAGCACCCTGCGCACCTGGCGCAGCGTCGAGCTCGCGGTGACCACCCCCCGCGCGACTGCGCGACGTGGGAAGATGTTCTGCGCATCGAAAGACACGAGAGGGACATCCTGGTGAACGACACGGCTCACGAGCCCGAGCGAGAGCGTCCGACCACGGGCGAGGACCGTACGGGTCGTCGGGACAAGGACGCACGGCCCGATCGTTCGCAGGGGACCGGCCGGCCGGACGACCGTGGAGCGCGTCGCTCAGGCGACGCGACCGGTCGCCCTCGCTCGAGCGAGGGTTCGGGACGTGCGCGTTCTGGAGACGCCCTGGGGCGTCCCCGCCGTTCGGGAGACGCAGCACGTGCCGGTGACACGGACCGACGACGCGGCGGCCCCGCGGAGGGTGGCCGTCCCTCGGGCGGACGCGACGGTCGACAGGATGGTCGCGACCGCGGCGGTCGTCAGGACGCGCGCGACGGTTCCGCGCGTGGACCTCGCCGACCGTACGACGACTCGGCCCGGGACGACCGGGGTGCGCGCCGCGACGACCGGGGCCGGCCCGGGTCGGACGCGCGTGGTGTGCGTCCCGACCGCGACGGCGACCGCCGTCAGGGCCCCTCCGGCGCGGGCCAGGACCGTCGCGGGCACGCGCCGCGCGCCGGGGCCGGCCGGGACCGCGAGCGGGCCGACCAGCGCCCCGAGCCCCGTCACCCCGCAGGCCCGGAGCTGCCCGAGGACGTGCAGTTCTCGCAGCTGGACCGTGCGGCACGCGGCCGGCTGCGCACGCTGAGCAAGGAGACGGCCGAGGTCGTCGGACGGCACCTCGTCATGGCGGGGCAGCTCATCGACTCCGACCCGGAGCTGGCGTACGAGCACGCCCAGGCGGCGGTGCGCCGCGCGGGTCGCGTGGACGTCGCCCGGGAGGCCGCGGGGCTCACCGCGTACCGGACCGGGCGCTACGCCGAGGCGTTGCGCGAGCTCCGGACCGTGCGCCGCCTCAACGGGTCTTCGGAGCACCTGCCGGTCATGGCGGACTGCGAGCGGGGTCTCGGGCGCCCCGAGCGCGCGCTCGCCCTCGCCGCGTCGGTCGAGGCCGCCACGCTCGACGATGTCGGTCGCACCGAGCTGGCGATGGTCACGAGCGGCGCGCGCGTCGACCTGGGTGAGCTCGACGCGGCCCTGGCAGCGCTCGACCAGGTGCCCGCCGTGGGGAGGCGTGGAGAGCTGGGGGTCCGGGTCCTCCAGGCTCGTGCCTCCGTCCTCGAGGTCGCCGGCCGCACGGACGAGGCGGCCGAGCTGCTGGCGGGCATCGACGCGGACGTCCTCGCGGCAGCTCTGGGCCAGCCGACTGAGGACGTCATCGTGTACGACCTCACCGAGGAACCGGCGAGCGCGGAGGACGGCGACGACGGCGCAGAGAGCGCCGACGGGACGGACGCTGCGGGCCCTGAGGCGGCAGAGGGCGCCCGGTGAGCACGGGACTCCTCGCGAGCGAGCGTCCGCTCGCCGAGCGGTACGACCTCGCGCTCGTCGACCTCGACGGGGTCGCCTATCGCGGGCACGAGCCCATCGATCACGCGGCCGCAGGGCTGGCCGCCGCGCGGGAGCGCGGGATGCGGCTGGTGTTCGTGACGAACAACGCGTCGCGCGAGCCCGGCTCGGTGGCCGAGCAGCTCAGCGGGCTCGACATCCCGACGACGGCCGACGAGGTCATGACGGCCGCGCAGGCGGCGGCGGCGCTGCTGCGCACGCGCCTGGACCCCGGGGCGAAGGTGCTCGTGGTCGGCGGGGCCGGTCTCGTCACCGCGGTGCACGACGCCGGGTTCGTCATCGTCGAGAGCGCCGAGGACGACCCGGACGCGGTGGCACAGGGTTTCGCGCCCGAGCTCGGGTGGGCGCAGCTCGCGGAGGCGGCGTACGCCGTGCAGCGCGGGGCGTGGCACGTCGCGAGCAACCTCGACCTCTCGCTGCCGACGGCGCGCGGGTTCGCACCGGGCAACGGCTCGCTGGTCGGAGCGGTCCGCGCCGCGACCGGTGTCGAGCCGGACAGCGCCGGGAAGCCGTCGCCGACCATGTATGCGCTGGCCGTCGACCGCGCGGGCGCACAGGCGCCGCTCGTGATCGGCGACCGCCTCGACACCGACCTCGCGGGGGCACGTGCCGGCGGGTACCCGGGGCTCCATGTCCTCACGGGTGTCAGCACGGCCCGCGACGCGGTGCTCGCTGAGCCAGGCCTGCGGCCGCACTATGTCGGGACGGACCTGCGCTGTCTCCTCGAGGCCCATCCCGCGCCCGCGCGGACTGACGACGGGTGGTGGACCTGCGGCGACAGCGCGGCCCGGGTCGACGACGGGGCGCTCCGGCTGGACGTGCGCGGGACCGCGACGATCGACACCGTCCGTGTCGCCGCCGCGGCCGCGTGGGCCGCGGTGGACGCAGGCGGGCCGGTCGACCCGGCGAGCGTGCCGGACCTTCCCGTCGGGACGCACTGACGGCTGTCGCACCTGCGCCGCAGTGGCGAGCGCTCTGTGCGGCACGGCGTGCCGGGACGCAGGCTGGCACCGGCGCGTGGGACGGTGCGGGTAGCGTGAGCCCGGACGCCCGGGACGGGGACGACGAGCAGGCGGGAGGCAGCACATGACCGACGAGCGGGAACGCCCGGTGCCCGTGCCGCCGCCAAGGCAGGGTTCCCAGGCTGCAGGCCGGACGCAGCTCGACGACGCTCTCGCCCTCCTCGACGGCCTGGACGACCTGGCGATCGCCGACCACGCGCGCGTGCTGGAGTCGGTGCACGAGGCACTGGTCGCCGAGCTCGCCCGCACGGAGGACTGAGCGTGGCGGAGCGCGAGGGCGGGCGCCTCGACAGCGAGCTCGTGCGTCGGGGGCTCGCCCGGTCCCGACGCCACGCGGCGGAGTTCGTCGCCGCGGGCCGGGTGACGCGCGACGGTGTCCTGGTGTCGAAGTCCGCGCTCCACGTCGGGCCGACGACGACCCTCGCGGTGACGACCGACCCGGACGACCCCGGGTACGCCTCGCGCGCCGCCTTCAAGCTCGCGGGCGTGCTCGACGCCCTGGGCGCCCTCGATCCCGACGACGGCCCGGCACGCGTCCCGTCCACGCCCGTCGTCGACGGTGCGCTGTGCCTGGACCTCGGCGCCTCGACCGGGGGGTTCACGGACGTCCTGCTGCGCCGCGGGGCGCGCGGGGTGGTCGCGGTCGACGTCGGGCACGACCAGCTCGTCCCCGAGCTGCGGGCGGACCCGCGCGTGGTGGTGCACGAGGGGCTCAACGTCCGCGACCTCGTGCCCGAGCACGTCGGGGCGTCCCCTGACCTCGTCGTCGGGGATCTCTCCTTCATCTCGCTGGCGATGGTGCTGCCCGCGGTCGCGGGGGTCGTCGGGCCGGGAGCGGACCTGCTCCTCCTCGTCAAGCCGCAGTTCGAGGTCGGGCGCGAGCGCATCGGCAGCGGGGGCGTGGTGCGCGACCCGGAGCTGCACGTCGAGGTCGTCGTCGCCGTCGCGCGCCACGCGCAGCTCGTGGGGCTGCGGGCGATCGCGGTCGTCCCGAGCCCGTTGCCGGGGCCGAGCGGGAACCGCGAGTACTTCTGGTGGCTGCGCTCCGGCGACCCGCGTCCGGTCGACGACGCCGAGCTCGAACCGGCCGTGCGTCGCGCCGTGGCCTGGCAACCGGGACCTGAGACCGGGCCACCACCGGTCGTCCTCGTGCCGCCCGCCGGCGCGCAGACCTCGAAGACCCCGACCGGTGGCGGACACGTCGACCGGGACCCACACCTGGCTGGAGGAGCACCGTGACGCGTCGCGTGCTGATCGTCACCCACGGCGGCCGCCCGGAGGCGGTCGTCGCGCTGCGTGAGGCGGTCAGCGAGCTCGAGCGCGCCGGCTTCAGCGTCGCGCTGCACGACGACGACCTGGCGGAGACCTTCGGCGACCACATGGCGCGGACCCGCGTGCGTGAGGGCGTGACGGAGTCCGAGGTCGTCATGGTGCTCGGCGGCGACGGGACGATCCTGCGCGCCGCGGAGCTCACGCACGGGACGGACGTCCCGTTGCTCGGGGTGAACCTCGGCCACGTGGGCTTCCTCGCCGAGAGCGAGCGCGAGGACCTGCGCGCCGCCGTCGAACGGCTGGCCGACCACGACTACACGGTCGAGGAGCGCACCGTCGTGGACGTGCGCGCCCACCTGCCCGGTCGCACCGAACCGCTGGTGGGATGGGCGCTCAACGAGGCGACGGTCGAGAAGGCACAGCGCGAGCGCATGATCGAGGTCGTGATCGGTGTCGACGGACGTCCGCTGTCGTCGTTCGGCTGCGACGGCGTCGTCACGGCGACGGCGACCGGCTCGACCGCCCACGCGTTCTCCGCCGGGGGGCCGGTCATGTGGCCCGACGTCGACGCGGTGCTCGTGGTGCCGCTCGCGGCGCACGCGCTGTTCGCGCGACCGCTCGTCGTCGGCCCGAGCTCGACGATCACGGTGGACGTGCTGCCGCACTCGGCGTCGTCGGGCGTGCTGACGTGCGACGGGCGGCGCAGGATCGACCTGCCCAACGGGTCTCGCGTCGAGGTGCGGCGCGGGGCGACCCCGCTGCGGCTCGCACGGCTGAGCACGGCGCCGTTCACGGACCGGCTCGTGTCGAAGTTCTCGCTGCCGGTCGTGGGGTGGCGCGAGCGCGCAGCGAGCGCGGCGGCGGCGAACGGCCGCGGTGCCGACGCGCGCGCGGTCGAGGACGACGCGGCCGGTACCGCCGACGAGGAGGGGTGAGCGTGCTCGAGGAGATCGCGATCGAGAACCTCGGTGTCATCCGGGCGGCGCGCGTGCCGATCGGGGACGGGCTGACGGTCATCACGGGCGAGACCGGTGCGGGCAAGACGATGGTCCTCACCGGGCTCGGCCTGCTGATGGGCGGCAAGGCCGACCCGGCGACGGTGCGTCCGGGCGCGGCGAGCGCTGTCGTGGAGGGCCGCGTGCGCGTCGTCGACCGCCCGGGCGTCGCGCGGCGCGTCGACGACGCGGGCGGTCACGTGGACGACGACGGCACGGTCGTGATCCTGCGCACGGTCGCCGCGGAGGGGCGCTCGCGCGCGCACCTCGGCGGTCGGAGCGTCCCGCAGGCGGTGCTCGCCGAGATCGCGGACGACCTCGTCACGGTGCACGGCCAGTCCGACCAGCTGCGGCTGCGGACCCCGGGCCGCCAGCGCGTCGCGCTGGACGCCTTCGCGGGCCCGGAGCACGCCGCGCTGCTCCGCCAGTACCGGGAGGCGTGGACCGAACGCGTCGCGCTCCAGGCGGAGATCGACGACATCGAGAAGCGCGCCGGCGAGCGGGCGCGCGAGGCCGAGCTGCTGCGCCTGGGGCTGGCCGAGGTGGAGCGGGTCGCGCCGCAGCCGGGGGAGGACGCCGAGCTCACCGCGCTCGTCGCGCGCCTCGGGAACGTCGAGGAGCTGCGCGTCGCGGCCCAGTCCGCCCACGACGCCGTCGCCGGCGACGACGCCACCGAGCAGCAGGAGACCGCCGTCGTCTCGGTGGACCGTGCGCGCCGCGCGCTCGAGTCCGCCGCGCACACCGACCCCGCCCTCGCCCGGTTCGCCGAGCGTCTGGCGGAGGTGGGCTACGCGCTCGGGGACGTCGCGACGGAGATCTCCGGGTACGTGGAGGACCTCGCGGCGGACCCGGCGGGGCTCGAGACGGCGCACGCCCGGCTCGCGGAGCTCGGCACGCTCACCCGCAGCTACGGCGAGACGATCGACGACGTGCTCGCGTGGGCGAGCGATGCCGGGCTGCGGCTCCTCGACCTCGACGACGGCGGTGAGCGGCTGCGAGCGGCGACCGACCGGCGCGGCGAGCTCGATGCCGAGCTCGAGAGGGTCGGCACCGCGATCACCGCCTCGCGCGAGCGTGCCGCGGCCGAGCTCGCGGCGGCCGTGACCGACGAGCTGCGCGGCCTGGCCATGGGAGGAGCGAGCCTCGGTGTCGACGTCGAGCGTGCCGACGAGCCGGGTCCGTGGGGTGCCGACGCCGTGACCTTCTCGCTCGTCGCGCACCCCGGGGCACCGGCGCGCCCGCTGGGAAAGGGGGCGTCGGGCGGCGAGCTCTCACGCGTCATGCTCGCGATCGAGGTGGCTCTTGCGACGTCGGCGGTCGACGGTACCGACGGTGGCGACCAGGTGCTGCCGACGTTCGTCTTCGACGAGGTCGACGCCGGGGTGGGCGGCAAGGCCGCGGTCGAGGTCGGCCGGCGGCTCGCGGCACTCGCGCGCCGGGCGCAGGTCGTCGTCGTGACGCACCTCGCCCAGGTCGCGGCGTTCGCGGACGTGCAGCTCGTCGTGACGAAGTCGTCGGGCTCCGGCGACACCGGCGATCAGGCCGACGCCGACCCGTCCGGACCGGTCACCGTCACCGGTGTGCGCGAGGTCACGGGTGAGGACCGGGTGCGCGAGCTCGCGCGGATGCTGTCGGGGCAGGAGGACTCCGACGCGGCCCGTCGGCACGCGACGGAGCTTCTCGAGTCGTCGGTCGTGGGACGATAGGCGACGATGAGACTCACTCTGCGCAAAGCCTCCCCGCAGGAGGCCGGTTCCGGCACGCTCGGCCCGGCCAAGGTCGACGCGCGCACCAAGGCGCTGACCAAGCGGCTGCACCCCGGCGACGTCGCGGTGATCGACCACGTCGACATCGACCGCGTCGCGGCCGACGCCCTCGTGGCCGCGAAGCCGGTCGCGGTGCTCAACGCCGCCCGGTCCGTCTCGGGGCGGTACCCCAACCTCGGCCCGGACATCCTCGTCGACGCCGGGATCATCCTCGTCGACGACCTCGGGCCCGCGATCATGGCCATCCCCGACGGACGCGAGCTGCGCCTCGACGGCGGCAAGGTGCTTCTGGGCGAGGACCTCGTGGCGGAGGGCGTCCGGCAGACGCAGGAGACGGTCGCGCACAGCCTCGAGGAGGCGCGCGCGAACCTGTCGGCCGAGATCGAGTCGTTCGCCGAGAACACGATGGACTACCTGCGGCGCGAGCGCGACCTCCTGCTCGACGGCGTGGGCGTGCCCGACATCCGCACGGCCATCGACGGACGTCAGGTCCTCATCGTCGTGCGCGGCTACCACTACCGCGAGGACCTCGCGACGCTGCGCCCGTACATCACCGAGTACCGCCCCGTGCTCATCGGGGTCGACGGCGGTGCGGACGCGATCCTCGACGCGGGATGGAAGCCCGACATGATCGTCGGCGACATGGACTCGGTCTCCGACCGCGCACTGAGCAGCGGCGCGGAGATCGTCGTCCACGCGTACCGCGACGGGAAGGCGCCCGGGCTGGAGCGCGTCCAGGCTCTCGGGGTCGAACCGGTCGTCTTCCCCGCGACGGGCACCAGCGAGGACATCGCGATGCTCCTCGCCGACGACAAGGGTGCCGAGGTCATCGTCGCCGTCGGCACGCACGCGACGCTCGTCGAGTTCCTCGACAAGGGCCGTGCCGGCATGGCCAGCACGTTCCTCACGCGCCTGCGTGTCGGCGGCAAGCTCGTGGACGCCAAGGGCGTCTCGCGCCTGTACCGGCACCGGATCTCGAACCTGCAGCTCTGGCTGCTCTCCGTCGCGGGTCTGCTCGCCGTCGTCGCGGCGCTCTGGTCCACCGCCGCGGGGCAGACGTTCTTCGGCATCGTCGGCGCCCGGTTCGACGACCTGTGGTCGTGGGTCGGGTCGCTCTTCGCGGGCGGCGGCTGACGCCCAGGCACGTGACCGCCGCCGTCGTCGGCCGTGCCGCAACCCCGCACCGGCGCGCGCCGGCGCACCCCTGACCATCGCCAGCATGCAGCAGCACTCACCGAAGGACACCACCGCACAGTGATCGACTTCAGGTACCACATCGTCTCGTTGATCTCGGTCTTCCTGGCCCTGGCCGTCGGAATCATCCTCGGCGCGGGCCCGCTCCAGGGCGCCATCGGCGACCAGCTCACGGGGCAGGTCGAGCAGCTGCGCACCGAGCGCAACGACCTGCGTGACCAGCTCGACGCGGCGAACGTCATGGTCGACAACGACGCCCGCTTCATCGAGGCCGCCGGGCCGCAGCTCGTCGCGGGATCGCTCCAGGACCGCCGGGTCGCGGTCGTCGACCTCGACGGCGCCGACGCGGAGCGCGACGCCGCCATCACGGAGCAGCTCGAGAGCGCAGGGGCGTCGGTGGTCGGGCACGTCCGCCTGACGGACTCGTGGACCAGCCAGGACGAGGAGAGCGCGCGGGCGACCGTCGCGGACGGCCTGGGTGACAAGCTGGGCGAGGTCCCGCAGGACGCCACGGCCGAGCAGAGGCTCTCTCGTGCGCTCGCGCTGTCCCTGACCGGCGCGACCGCCGCCAGCACCGAGGTGCGCAGCCCCGAGGCGATCGAGCTCGAGGCGCTCCTCGAGCGCTTCGCCCTCGTGGACGTCGTCTCGGAGCAGACGCTGCCCGCCGACGTGATCCTGCTGCTGGCCGGGCCGGCGCCCGAGACGACGCCCGCCGCGGAGGGTGAAGAGGCTCCGGCTCCGGACACCTACGTCGTCGACATCGAGGTCCAGGTCGCGGTCGCGGCCCAGGACGTCGCCGACGCGGCGCTCGTCGCCGGGCCCACGGCGGTGGGCGGCGACGTCGTCTCGACGATCCGTGGCGACGAGGAGCTCGCCGCGACGCTCTCCACCGTGAGCGGTGTCGAGGCCGAGCCGGGCCGGATCAGCGTCCCGCTCGCGCTCGCGGCACGGCTCGCGGACCAGGTCGGGCAGTACGGCTTCGAGGAGAGCGCGACGGCGGTGCTCCCGCCCGCCGTCGAGCTGCCGCCGGTGACCAGGACCGCCGGTGCGCAGGACGCCGCCGCGGGCGACGCCGCGGGCACCGAGCAGACCGCCGGCACCGCACCCACCGCCGACGGCGCGGGGGAGGGCTGACGTGGGGCGCCTCCTGTCGACGCTCGCCGCGGCGGGCGTCGCCGCCGTCATGACCACGGCGGTGCGGCGTGCCGCGGACCCGCGCCCGCCCGGCGGGGCCGAGCGGTGGACCCGGACCAACCACCGGGGCGAGCCCATCAGCCTGCTCGAGGGGCCGGCCGTCGCCGCGGGTCTCGTCGCGGGGACCCTCGCGAGCGGAGGTGACGCCCGCACGCGCGGCGCCGTCGCGCTCGCGACGGCGAGCGCGGGGACCTTCGGCCTCGTCGACGACCTCGCCGAGGACACCGCCACGCGGACCAAGGGACTCCGGGGGCACCTGGGCGCCCTCGCGCGCGGCACGGTGACGACCGGGGGCCTCAAGGTCCTGGGCATCAGCGCGACGGCGCTCGTGGCCGCAGCGGTCGGGACGCGTCGCACGGGAGGGGCGTTCGCGCACCTCGTCGACGTCGGGGTCAACGGCGCGCTCGTGGCCGGCACCGCGAACCTGCTCAACCTCCTGGACCTGCGCCCCGGGCGCGCGTTCAAGGCGGCCGCAGCCGTGTCGGCGCCGTTCCTCGCCACCTCGGCCGCGCCGACGACGGGCGCCGTCCTGGGTGCGGCCGCCGCCGCCGCGCCCGGGGACCTCGCAGAGCGCGACATGCTCGGCGACTGCGGCGCGAACGCGCTCGGCGCCGCCCTCGGCTCGCAGGTCGCGTTCACCGCACCGCGCTCCCTGCGCTGGCTCGCGCTCGCGGGCGTCGTCGGGCTGACGCTCGCGAGCGAGAAGGTGAGCTTCTCGCGCGTCATCGAGGGCAACGACGCGCTCCGGCGCGTGGACGCGTGGGGCCGGCGCCCGGCGTGAGCACGCGGTCGGGGCGGCTGCGCGCCGCCACGGGCACGCTGGCGGGCGCCGCCGCGATGATCACGGTCGTGACGATCGCGAGCCGGCTCGTCGGGTTCGCGCGCTCGCTCGTGCAGTCGGCGGCCGTCGGGACCGAGGGGGTCGGCTCCGCCTACCAGGCGGCCAACCTCCTGCCCAACGTGCTGTTCGAGGTCGCGGCCGGGGGAGCGCTCGCCGGGTCGGTGGTCCCGCTCCTCGCGGGACCGATCGCGCGGCGTGCGGGCACCGACGTCTCGCGGATCGCGTCCGCGATGCTCGGGTGGACGCTCGTCGTCCTCGTCCCCCTCGGGGCGCTCCTCGCGCTCCTCGCGCAGCCGGTCGCGACGTTGCTGATGCGCGAGCACCCCGAGCTCGTGGGGGTCACGGCGACGTTCGTGCGCGTGTTCGCGCTGCAGGTGCCGCTCTACGGGATCGCCGTCGTCCTCGGGAGCATCCTCCAGGCGCACAAGCGGTTCTTCTGGCAGGCGTTCTCGCCGCTCCTGTCGAGCGTCGCCGTCATCGTCGTCTTCCTCGTGTTCGAGCGCCTCGCCGACGGCGACCAGGGCGACGTCGCGGCCCTCTCGGGCGCCGCGATCGCGTGGCTCGGGTGGGGGACCACGGCGGGCGTCGCAGTGCTCGCGCTGCCGCTCGTGCTGCCCGTGCACCGGGCGGGGGTCCGGCTGCGCCCGACGCTGCGCTTCGGCGGCGGCGAGGCCGTCCGGGCGCGCAACCTCGCGTTCGCGGGGATCGGCGCGCTCGTCGCCCAGCAGCTCTCGGTGCTCGCGATCCTCGGCGCCTCGTACCGGTACGGGCCCGAGCAGACCTTCCCGACCTACTGGTTCGCGCAGCAGGTGTACCTGCTCCCGTACGCCGTGCTCGCCTTCCCGCTCGCGACGAGCACGTTCCCGCGTCTCGCCGAGCACGTCGCGCACGACCGGCACGACGCCTACCGCCGGCTGCTCGCGACGACGACGCGCACGCTGCTCGTCGTCGCCGGTCTCGGCGCGGCGGCGCTGATCGCGGCGTCCGACGCCGTCGAGGCGGTGTTCGCCCAGATCGCGAAAGGCTCCGTCGTCGGCCTCGGGGACGCGGTCGCCGGGATGGCCGTCGGCATCGTCGGCTTCTCGCTGATCCTGCACCTGTCGCGCGCGCTGTACACGATCGACCGTCAGCGTGTCGCCGTCGTCGTGACGGCCGCGGGGTGGCTCGTGGTCGCCGTCGCCGCGTACGCGCTGCCCGCGGTCACGGGCGCACGGGACCAGGCCGGCGTGCTCGTCCTCCTCGGGCTCGCGACGGCGATCGGCATGTCGGTCGCGGGCCTCGGCCTGCTCGTCGCGACGCGCCGGTACGCCGGCCGTGAGGCGACGAGAGGAGTGCCGCGCACGCTCGTCGTCGTGACGGTCGGCGTGGCGCTGGGGGCCCTGGCCGGCTCCGCGGTGTCGCGCGGGCTCCTGCCCGACGACGCGGCCTGGCTGCCCGCCGTGGGCGTCGGGGTGCTCGCGGCCGCCGTCGCCGGTGCGATCGTGGTCGGTGTGTCGCTCGTCGCCGACCGGGGCGCGCTCCTGGACCTCCTGCGCCGCGGTCGGGGCACGGGCGGTCGCGGTCCGGACGACTCGGCCGAGGCGGACGCCCCGTCCTGATCCTCCCGGGCCCGGGTGTGAGGCGACCGACGTCGCGGCCCGCGTGCCGTCGTCGGGCACGCTGTTAGGATGGAGTTCCGTGGCAGATCACCTGAACCGGCCCTCCTCCCGCCTCAACGCCTCGGGCGCTCGCTCCGAGCACCGCACCGCGCACGTCTTCGTCACCGGCGGCGTCGCCTCCTCACTCGGCAAGGGCCTCACGGCGTCCAGCCTCGGTCGTCTGCTCCGCTCGCGCGGCCTGCGCGTCACCATGCAGAAGCTCGACCCGTACCTCAACGTCGATCCCGGGACGATGAACCCGTTCCAGCACGGCGAGGTGTTCGTCACCGAGGACGGGGCCGAGACCGACCTCGACATCGGCCACTACGAGCGCTTCCTCGACGTCGACCTCGAGGCGTCCGCGAACGTCACGACCGGCCAGGTCTACTCCCAGGTCATCGCTCGCGAGCGGCGCGGCGAGTACCTGGGCGACACGGTCCAGGTCATCCCGCACATCACGGACGAGATCAAGTCCCGCATGCGCGCCCAGGCCGGTGAGGACGTCGACGTCATCATCACCGAGGTCGGCGGCACGGTCGGCGACATCGAGTCCCAGCCGTTCCTCGAGGCGGCGCGCCAGGTGCGCCACGAGCTCGGCCGTGACGACGTCTTCTTCCTCCACGTCTCGCTCGTGCCGTACATCGGCCCGTCGGGCGAGCTGAAGACGAAGCCGACCCAGCACTCGGTCGCCGCGCTGCGTTCGATCGGCATCCAGCCCGACGCGATCGTGCTGCGCGCCGACCGTGTGGTCCCCGAGCCGGTGAAGCGCAAGATCGCGCTCATGTGCGACGTGGACAACGAGGCCGTGGTCAACGCGATCGACGCGCCGAGCATCTACGACATCCCGCGCGTGCTGCACTCCGAGGGCCTCGACGCGTACGTCGTGCGGCGCCTCGGTCTGCCGTTCCACGACGTCGAGTGGGACGGGTGGAGCCAGCTCCTCGAGCGCGTGCACACCCCCGCGCAGCGCGTCGAGGTCGCCCTCGTGGGCAAGTACATCGATCTCCCCGACGCGTACCTGTCGGTCACCGAGGCGCTCCGCGCGGGCGGCTTCGCGAACGACGCCAAGGTCACGATCCGCTGGGTCGCCTCCGACGAGTGCCAGACCCCGGCCGGCGCGGACGACGCGCTGCACGGCGTCGACGCCGTGCTCGTGCCGGGCGGGTTCGGCGTGCGCGGCATCGAGGGCAAGCTCGGCGCGCTGCGCTGGGCGCGCGAGAACAAGGTGCCGACGCTCGGCATCTGCCTCGGTCTGCAGTCGATGGTCATCGAGTACGCGCGCAACGTGCTCGGCATCGCGGACGCGTCCTCGACGGAGTTCCACCCGGAGACCTCCGACCCGGTCATCGCGACCATGGAGGAGCAGCTCGCGATCGTCGGCGGCGACGGCGACCTCGGCGGCACGATGCGCCTCGGCTCGTACGAGGCCGCGTTGGTCCCCGGCTCGGTCGTGGCCGAGGCTTACGGGTCCGAGCGGGTCTCGGAGCGTCACCGGCACCGCTACGAGGTGAACAACGCCTACCGCGCGCGGCTCGAGGAGGCCGGCCTCGTCGTCTCGGGCGCGTCGCCCGACTCCTCGCTCGTCGAGTTCGTTGAGCTCCCCGCGGACGTGCACCCGTACTACGTGAGCACGCAGGCACACCCGGAGTTCAAGTCACGCCCGACGCGCGCGCACCCGCTCTTCGCCGGGCTGATCGCCGCCGCGATCGAGAACCAGGCGGACTGATGGGCGCCGAGCCGGGCGCGGCTGCGCCGACGTCCGCCGCGTCCGGGGCCGTCTCGCCCACGATCGACGCCCTCGCTCCACGCGAGGTCGTCGACACGTCGGTCGTGCACCACGGCCGCGTGTTCGACCTCCGGTCCGACGTCGTCGAGCTCGACGACGGTCGGGTCACCCGCGAGTACCTCGATCACCCGGGCGCCGTCGCGATCGTCGCGCTGGACGAGGACGACCGCGTCCTCCTGCTGCGCCAGTACCGTCACCCGGTGCGACGGCTTCTCTGGGAGGTGCCAGCGGGCCTGCTCGACGTCGACGGCGAGGACGCACGCCTCGCCGGGATCCGGGAGCTCGCCGAGGAGACGGACCTGCGCGCCGCGCAATGGCACGTCCTCGCCGACTACTTCACCACGCCCGGCGGCTCGAACGAGGCCCTGCGCGTGTTCCTCGCCCGCGACCTGTCGCCCGTGCCCGACGGCGAGCTGTTCGCGCGCGAGGCCGAGGAGCTCGGCATGGAGCTGCGGTGGGTGCCGCTCGACGACGCCGTCCGCGCCGTCCTGGCGGGCGAGCTGCACAACCCGTCCGCCGTCGTCGGGATCCTCGCTGCGGCCGCGTCGCGCGCGGACGGCTGGGCGTCGCTGCGCCCCGCCGACGCGCCCTGGCCGGAGCGCCGCGGCGGCTGACCGGACGCGGACCGTCGATCTGGCGTCCGCCCGGTCGGCGCGCGGCACGCCTCGGGTAGCGTCACCTCGCGTGACCACCTTCGCACCGACGCTCGTCCGTGTCCCCGCCGGGAGGATCGAGCTCACCGACGCACGGTCGAGCTCGGCCCGGGTCGTCGGGCTCGCCGCGTTCGAGATCGGCCGGGCGCCCGTGACGGTCGCCGAGCACCGTGCCGTGGCTGCTGCGGCGCGCGAGCCCGATCTCCTCGACGCGGAGGAGACGCCGGGTTTCGCGGCGGACACACCGCCCCGTCCGGTACTCACCGACGTGCCCGTGCACGGCTTCACGTGGTTCGAGGCCGTGCACTGGTGCAACGTCGCGTCCGACGTCGCGGGACTGGCCCGGGCCTACCGTCTCGACGGTCGCGACGTCGAGTGGGACGTGAGCGCGGGCGGCTTCCGCCTGCCGACCGAGGCGGAGTGGGAGCACGCGTGCCGGGCCGGGACGTCCGGACCGGCGTACGGGCCGCTGGCCGAGGTCGCCTGGACGGAGGCCGACGACGTACCCGGTCCGCAGCCCGTGGCCGGGAAGGCGCCCAACGCGTACGGCGCGCACGACATGCTCGGCAATGTGTGGGAGTGGTGCTGGGACTTCGCGGACACGGCGCGGTACGGGGAGTACCGGAGCCTGCGCGGTGGGGGATGGGCCGACCGCGCCTGGAGCGTTCGTGCGTCGGTGCGTCGGGGCAGCGCTCCTGACGCGCGGATCGAGGACGTCGGCTTCCGGGTAGCGCGGGGCGCCGTCGGGACACACGGCGGACTCGACGCCCAGGGTTGGTCGGACGCCGCCGATCGCGAGCGCGCTGACGTCCGTGGCCCGCTCCCGCTCGGGTGGACGCCGCTGCGGTTCACGCGGCCGTCGCCCGCGCCGAGGTAGAGCCCTGGTCGTGTGCCCGCCCGAGGGCACTGACTCGCGTGACCGCGGCTCTACTTCGGCGAAGAGGCTGGGTCAGGCGCGGGTTCGCGTGGTGAGGACGACGCGCGTGGTGCCCGCGACGAGGAGTGCCGAGCCGAGCATGTGGAGGCCGACGAGCAGCGCGGGCAGGCCCGTGAAGTACTGGACGTAGCCGATCGCTCCCTGGGCGAGCGTGATCGCGAGGAGGAGCCAGGCGGCGCGGCGGACCTGCTGCGGGCCGCGGCGGACACTCACGAGGTACGCGACGAGGACGGCGACGAAGATCCAGACGGCCCCCGCGTGGAACTTGCTCACGAGCGCGGGGTCCACGGCGAAGCGGTAGCCGACCTCGGCGTCGCCGCTGTGCGGGCCGGCACCGGTGACGACGACACCGAGCGCCACGACCACCGCGGTGAGCGCGGCGAGGGCCCAGGCGAGCGCACGGGTGCGCGGGCCGACCGTGGGGACCGGTGGGCCGTCGCCCTCGCCGGACCGGTGCAGCAGGAGCAGCGACACGGACACGAGGGCGGCCGAGGCGAGGAAGTGCACCGAGACCCAGCCGGGGTGCAGGTGCAGCAGGACGATGACCCCGCCGATCACGGCCTGCGCGGCGACGCCGAGCAGCGGGACCGCGCCGAGGAGCCGGTACGACAGGGCGCGCGACCGGTCCGTCCACACGAGCACGAGCACCGCCACGGCGATGACCGAGAGCACGCCCGCGAGCGTGCGGTTCCCGAACTCGACGAACTCGTTGTACGTCGTCGCGGGGTGGAACTCGGCCGTGAACTGGCCGGGGTGGCACTCGGGCCACGTCGAGCAGCCGAGCCCCGACTCGGTGAGCCGCACGGCGCCGCCGGTGACGATGATGCCGATCTGGCCGACGAGGTTCGCGACGAGCACCGGACGGGTCCAGCGACGCAGCGGCGCGAGCCGGTCGGGACGGCCTGCGGCATCTCCGGTCGCGCGGGCTGTCGCGCCGGCAGCGGCACGGTCGGTGGCGGCGGGATCCGGCGCGGGGGGCAGGGTGCTCACCGTCCCACGGTATCGGGGGTCCGCGCGAGCCTTGGAATCCTGCGGGTGTGAGATGCGACGTCGTGCCGCCGGTGACCGCTCAGGTCCAGCGGAAGAGTTTGCCCGCGCCCCAGCCGAGGGCGGCGGTCCAGCCGAGCAGGACGACGACGGAGAACGGCGGGACGGCGCCGTCGAGCAGCGCGCCGCGCATCGCCTCGCCCAGCGCGCCCGACGGGAGCAGGAGCGCGACGTGTGCGAGCGGGCCGGGGAGCTGGTCCGCGGGGACGAGGACGCCGCCGCCGACCGTGAGCAGGACGAGCACGAGGTTCGCGACGGCGAGCACGCCCTCGGCCCGCAATGTGCCGGCCAGGAGCATGGCGAGCGACGTGAAGGCCGCGGTCCCGAGCAGGATCGCGAGCAGGGCCGCGGGGATCCCCGCCGGGTCGGGACGCCACCCCAGGCTCAGCGCGACGGCCGAGATGACCACGACCTGCACGACCTCCACCGCGAGCACCCCGAGCACCTTGCCCGCGAGCAGCCCGCCGCGCCCGAGCGGGGTCGTCGACATGAGCCGCAGCACGCCGTTGCGGCGGTCGAAGGCCGTGGCGATCGCCTGCGACGTGAACGCCGTGGACATGACGGCGAGTGCGAGCACGCCGGGCGTCACGAAGTCGACGCGCGAGGCGCCGCCCGTGTCGAGGTCGATGAACGACGTGAGGACGAGACCGAGGAGCAGCATCACGGGCAGGATGATCGTCACGAGGAGCTGCTCCCCGTTGCGCAGGATCATGCGCGTCTCGAACGCGGTCTGCGACGCGACGCGACGCCACGCGGGCGCGGCGAGCGCGCTCGACGACGGTGCGACGCCCGGTCCTGCGGATGACGTGGTCGCGGCGGGCGCGGGGTGCGTTCGGTCGCTCATCGCAGGTGCCGTCCCGTGAGGTCGAGGAACACGTCCTCGAGCGTGCGGCGGCCCACCGTGACGCGCGACGTGAGGACGCTGCGCGCGGCGAGCCACGTGGTCAGCGCCACGAGCGTGGCAGGGTCGGCGGGGCCCGTCAGCGCGTAGGAGCCGGGCTGCTGCTCGGCGACGACCCACGTGGGCGCGGCCGTGGCGCCGGGAACGGTGTCCGTCGAGCCCGTGCTCTGCGCGACCTGACCGGCGAGCACGGCGTCCAGGCCCGCGAGGTCGAGCCCCGGCGTCGCCTCGAAGCGGACGGTGCGGTCCTGCTCGCCGTCGGCGCCGGTCTCGAGCAGGTCGCGCGTCGTCCCGGACGCGATGACCTTGCCGTGGTCGACGACGTACACGTGGTCGGCAAGGTCCTCCGCCTCGTCCATGAGGTGGGTCGTGAGCACGATGCCGACGCCGTCGGCGCGCAGCTCGCGCACGAGCTCCCACACCGCGTGGCGGCTCTGCGGGTCCATGCCCGCGCTCGGCTCGTCGAGGAACACGACCTCCGGCCTCCCGACGACCGCCGCGGCGAGCGCGAGGCGCTGGCGCTGGCCGCCCGAGAGGCGGCGCACGGTCGTGCGCGCGAAGCTCTCGAGGCCCAGGCGCTCGGTGAGCTCGCCGACGTCGCGCGGGTCCGCGTACATGGACGCGACGTGCCGCAGCATCTCGAGCGCGCGGACGCCGGTGGGCAGGCCGCCGTCCTGCAGCATCACGCCGACGCGCGGGCGCAGGTCGCGCGCGTCGCTCACCGGGTCGAGCCCGAGCACCTGGACGCGACCGGAGTCGGGCGTGCGCAGGCCCTCGCAGCTCTCGACGGTCGTCGTCTTGCCCGCACCGTTCGGCCCGAGGACCGCGGTGATGGCGCCGCGCTCCGCGGTGAGCGACACGCCGTCGACGACGGCACGACCGTCGTAGCGCTTGACGAGGTCGTGCACGAGCACGGCGGGGGCGGGCACCCGCCGATTCTAGGGGCTGGCGGCGGGCGCGGGATCTCTCCTGCAGGCCTGCTCGGCCGGGTGTCGCGTACGCCACATCGCCGCCTTCCGGGGGCCCGCTGAGGGTCGCCTTGCTTGCGCTCAGGCAATTAGGGAACAACCATGTTCTCTATATCGAGCTGCGTGCTGCGCGCACGCGTGCCCGCGACGACGCCGCAGGAGGTGTGCATGTCCGCAGGATCCGTCCGCCCGGACGCGCTGCTCCCTGCCGTGCCCGAGGTGCCGACCGTGCCCGAGGCCCCGACCGTGCACGTCGCGACCGACGCCGACCGCCGCACGCGCGAGCGCGTGCTCGAGCTCGTGGCGAGCGAGGGCCCCGTGAGCGCCGCCGAGCTCGCGGCGACCCTCGGGCTCACGCCCGCCGCCGTCCGCCGCCATCTCGCCCTCCTCGAGGAGGACGACCTCGTCGCCGTGTACGACGCCGGGCACGCCACCGGCATGCGCGGCCGGCCCGCGCGGCGCTACGTGACGACGTCGGCCGGTCAGGGCGAGCTCACGGGCACCTATGCCGACCTCGCGACCGAGGCGCTGCGGTACCTGCGCGACGTCGGCGGCCCGGACGCCGTCGAGCGCTTCGCGCACGACCGCCTCGCCGGGCTCGCCGACCGCTACGCCGCGCGCCTCGACGCCGACGACGTCGAGGGGCGGGCCGTGCAGCTCGCCGCGGCGCTCGCGGACGACGGGTACGCGGCGAGTGTGCGGCCCGTCCCGGGCACCCTCGCCGTGCAGCTCTGCCAGGGCCACTGCCCGGTGCAGCACGTCGCCGAGGAGTTCCCCCAGCTGTGCGAGGCGGAGGCGCAGGTGTTCGCGAAGCTGCTCGGCTCGCACGTGCAGCGCCTCGCGACGCTCGCCACGGGCGGGCACGCGTGCACGACCAACGTCCCGCTCCACCCCGCCGCCCGCCTCCCGGGCGCCGGTGACGTCCGCACGCGGGGGAGACCGCCGTCGGACGAGCCCTGACCCGCACCTCCAGCACGACCACCCGCCGGGCCATCCCGGCCGCCCCCCGAACCGACTGCCCCCTCCGCATCGACGGACAGTGGAAGGAACACCATGAGCGCTCCCACCCAGGACGCCGCCGGCACGGCCCAGCCGACCGGTGAGAAGCAGACCGACGACCAGATCATCGCCTCGATCGGCGCCTACGAGTACGGCTGGCACGACGCCGACGCCGCCGGCGCCACGGCGCAGCGCGGCCTCTCCGAGGACGTCTTGCGCAACATCTCCGCGCTGAAGAACGAGCCGGAGTGGATGCTCAAGACCCGGCTCAAGGCGCTGCGCCTGTTCGGCAAGAAGCCCATGCCGAGCTGGGGCTCCGACCTCACGGGCATCGACTTCGACAACATCAAGTACTTCGTACGGTCCACGGAGAAGCAGGCGGCCTCGTGGGAGGACCTGCCCGAGGACATCAAGGCGACGTACGACAAGCTCGGCATCCCCGAGGCGGAGAAGCAGCGCCTCGTCGCGGGCGTCGCGGCGCAGTACGAGTCCGAGGTGGTCTACCACCAGATCAACGAGGAGCTCGAGAAGCAGGGCGTCATCTTCCTCGACACCGACACCGCGCTGCGCGAGCACCCGGAGCTCTTCCAGGAGTACTTCGGCACCGTCATCCCGTCGGGCGACAACAAGTTCGCGGCGCTCAACTCGGCCGTGTGGTCGGGTGGGTCGTTCGTCTACGTGCCGCCGGGCGTGCACGTCGAGATCCCGCTGCAGGCCTACTTCCGCATCAACACGGAGAACATGGGCCAGTTCGAGCGGACGCTGATCATCGCGGACGAGGGCTCGTACGTGCACTACGTCGAGGGCTGCACCGCGCCGATCTACTCGAGCGACTCGCTGCACTCCGCGGTCGTCGAGATCATCGTCAAGAAGAACGCCCGCGTGCGCTACACGACCATCCAGAACTGGTCGAACAACGTCTACAACCTCGTGACCAAGCGGGCGACCGCGGCCGAGGGCGCGACGATGGAGTGGGTCGACGGCAACATCGGCTCCAAGGTCACCATGAAGTACCCGGCGATCTACCTGCTCGGCGAGCACGCGCGCGGCGAGACGCTGTCCATCGCGTTCGCGGGCGAGGGCCAGCACCAGGACGCGGGCGCCAAGATGGTGCACGCGGCCCCGCACACGTCGTCGTCCATCGTGTCGAAGTCGGTCGCGCGCGGCGGCGGTCGCACGTCGTACCGCGGCCTCGTGCAGGTGCTCGAGGGTGCCGCGCACTCGGCCTCGACCGTCCTGTGCGACGCGCTGCTCGTCGACCAGATCTCCCGGTCCGACACCTACCCGTACGTCGACGTCCGCGAGGACGACGTGTCCATGGGGCACGAGGCGACGGTCTCGCGGGTGAGCGAGGACCAGCTGTTCTACCTCATGTCCCGAGGCATGGAGGAGACCGAGGCGATGGCCATGATTGTGCGCGGGTTCGTCGAGCCCATCGCGCGCGAGCTGCCCATGGAGTACGCGCTCGAGCTCAACCGCCTCATCGAGCTGCAGATGGAAGGGTCCGTCGGCTGATATGACCACCACCACCATTCCCGAAGAGGCCGGACTGACCACCGACCACTCGCGCGCGCAGGCCGACGGGGCGCACTCCCACGGAGTCGTGCCCCAGGGCTCGCGCGCCGAGCGCCTCACGTCGTTCGACCTCGCCGACATCCCCGTGCCCTCCGGGCGCGAGGAGGAGTGGCGCTTCTCGCCCGGCGCGCGGCTCGCGCCGCTGTTCGAGGAGAAGCTCGTCGGCCAGAGCGGCGGCGGCGACGTGCGCGTCACGGTCGTCGAGGCGCCCGAGGTCGAGGTCTCGATCGTCGGTCGCGACGACGCCCGGCTCGGCACCGCCGGCAAGCCCGGCGACCGCACGGCCGTGACGGCCTGGAACGCGTTCGAGCAGTCCACGGTCATCACCGTGCCGAAGGAGGCCGTCGCGTCCGACGTGACCTCCGTGCGGATCGAGGGCCACGGCTCCACGCCCACGGCGAGCCACGTCCTCGTGCGCGCCGAGCGGCACTCGGAGGCCGTCGTCGTGCTCGACCACGTCGGGAACGCCACCCTCAACGAGACGGTCGAGATCGTCGTCGAGGACGGCGCGCACCTCACCGTCGTCTCCGTGCAGGACTGGGCGGGCGGCGCCGTGCACGCGTCGTCGCACCGGGCCCGCATCGGTCGCGACGCGCGCCTCAAGCACGTCGTCGTGACGCTCGGCGGCGACGTCGTGCGCCTCACCCCCGACGCGGAGTTCACCGCCGAGGGCGGCGAGGTCGAGATGGTCGGCCTGTACTTCGCCGACGCGGACCAGCACCAGGAGCACCGCCTCTTCGTCGACCACGCCGTCCCGCGCTGCAAGTCGCGCGTCACGTACAAGGGCGCGCTGCAGGGCGAGGGCGCGCACGTGGTGTGGGTGGGCGACGTGCTCATCCGGGCCGAGGCCGAGGGCACCGACACCTACGAGCTCAACCGCAACCTCGTCCTCACGGAGGGCGCGCGGGCCGACTCGGTGCCGAACCTCGAGATCGAGACGGGCGAGATCGAGGGCGCGGGCCACGCGTCCGCGACCGGTCGCTTCGACGACGAGCAGCTCTTCTACCTGCAGGCTCGCGGCATCCCGGAGAGCGAGGCGCGCCGCCTCGTCGTCCGGGGGTTCTTCGCCGAGCTCATCCAGGAGATCGGCGTCGCGTCGGTCGAGGAGCGCCTGCTCGAGGCGATCGAGCGCGAGCTCAGCAAGTCCATGTCGATCATCGACGGGAGCGCCGAGCCCGCCGAGGCCACGGCGTGACCGCACAGCCCGCCTGCACGACGGCGGACCTCGGCCCGGAGGAGGCGCTGCGCGTCGAGCTCCCGGCCGCCGACGGGCGGGTCGTCGAGGTCGCCGTCATCCGTGACGGGGACGGCGACTGGCACGCGATCTCAGACATCTGCTCCCACGGGGCGGTGTCGCTGTCGGACGGCGAGGTCGAGGGATGCTTCGTCGAGTGCTGGCTGCACGGCTCGCAGTTCGACCTGCGGACCGGCATGCCGACCGCGCTGCCCGCGATGCGGCCGGTGCCCGTCTACCCGGTGACGGTCGACGGCGAGCAGGTGCTCGTCGACGTCGACCGCGTCGTCGCCCCGACCTGAACCGCCCCGTCGATCCGCCAGAAATGACACGGCGCGCCTCGCGCCCCACAGCTCACAGAACCTCTTGGAGAAGAACCAGATGTCCACTCTCGAGATCCGCGACCTGCACGTCAGCGTCGAGACCAAGGAAGGGCCGAAGCCGATCCTGCGCGGCGTCGACCTGACGATCGCCAGCGGCGAGATCCACGCCATCATGGGCCCGAACGGCTCGGGCAAGTCCACGCTCGCCTACTCCATCGCCGGCCACCCCAAGTACCAGGTGACGAGCGGCACCGTGACGCTCGACGGCGAGGACGTCCTCGCGATGAGCGTCGACGAGCGCGCCCGCGCGGGCCTGTTCCTCGCGATGCAGTACCCCGTCGAGGTCCCGGGCGTGAGCGTCTCGAACTTCCTGCGCACCGCGAAGACCGCGATCGCCGGCGAGGCCCCCGCGCTGCGCCACTGGACCAAGGACGTCAAGGGCGCCATGGAGCGGCTGCGGATGGACGCGTCGTTCGCGGAGCGCTCGGTCAATGAGGGCTTCTCCGGCGGCGAGAAGAAGCGCCACGAGATCCTCCAGATGGAGCTCCTCAGCCCGAAGTTCGCCATCCTCGACGAGACCGACTCGGGCCTCGACGTCGATGCGCTGCGCATCGTCTCCGAGGGCGTCAACCGCGTCCACGGGAACACCGACGCGGGCGTCCTGCTCATCACGCACTACACGCGCATCCTGCGCTACATCAAGCCGGACTTCGTCCACGTCTTCGTCGACGGCAAGGTCGCCGAGCAGGGCGGCTCCGAGCTCGCGGACCGTCTCGAGGAGGAGGGCTACGACCGCTACCTCCCCGGTGCGGTCGAGTCCGCGTCGGCAGCGTCCGCCTGAGCGGTCGCGCCACGTTCGAGGAGACGACCATGACGACCACCGCGCACACCGCCGAGCAGCCCGCCGGTCCGTCGGCGCGCCTGAGCGCCGGCGAGCTCGCCGCCGTGCGGGCGGACTTCCCGCTGCTCGAGCGCACCGTGCGCGGTGGTCGTCCGCTCGTCTACCTCGACTCCGCGGCGACGTCGCAGAAGCCGCAGGTCGTCCTCGACACCGAGGTCGACTTCTACGAGGAGCGCAACGCCGCGGTGCACCGCGGCGCGCACCAGCTCGCTGAAGAGGCGACCGAGGCGTTCGAGGCCGCGCGCGCGGACGTCGCGTCGTTCGTCGGCGCGCGACCGGGCGAGATCGTCTGGACGTCCGGCGCGACGGCGGCGATCAACCTCGTCGCGTACGGGATCTCGAACGCGACGCTCGGTCGCGGGGGATCCGCGGCGCGGCGGTTCGCGCTCGCGCCGGGCGACGAGATCGTGATCACCGAGGCCGAGCACCACGCGAACATCGTCCCGTGGCAGGAGCTCGCGGCCCGCACGGGCGCCGTGCTGCGCTGGTTCGACGTGGACGACGACGGCCGCGTGCGCGTCGAGGACGCGGCGAGCGTCATCACCGATCGGACGCGCGTCGTCGCGTTCACGCACGTGTCGAACGTGACCGGCGCCGTGACTCCGGTCGCGCCGATCGTGGCCCGGGCGCGCGACGTCGGCGCGCTCACCGTGCTCGACGCGTGCCAGTCCGTGCCGCACCTGCCGATCGACCTGCCCGCGCTGGGCGTCGACTTCGCCGTGTTCTCGTCGCACAAGATGCTCGGGCCGACGGGCGTCGGCGCGCTCTACGGGCGGCGCGAGCTGCTCGAGGCGCTCCCGCCCGTGACGACCGGCGGGTCGATGATCGAGGTCGTCACGATGACCGAGTCGAGCTACATGGCCCCACCGCAGCGCTTCGAGGCGGGCACGCAGGCGGTCGCGCAGATCGTCGGGTTCGGGGCGGCCGCGAGATACCTGGACGAGCTCGGCATGGAGGGCGTCGCGGCGCACGAGCACGAGCTCGCCGCCGAGCTGCTGCGCATCGGGGAGATCCCGGGCGTGCGGATCGTCGGTCCGCGCGAGCCGGTCGACCGGCTCGCGGTCGTGTCGTTCGTCGTGGACGGCGTGCACGCCCACGACGTCGGGCAGGTGCTCGACGACGCCGGCATCGCCGTGCGCGTCGGGCACCACTGCGCGCAGCCCCTGCACCGTCGGTTCGGCGTCGCGGCCACGGCACGCGCGTCCGCGTCCGTGTACACGACGCGCGAGGACGTCGACGCCTTCCGGGAAGCATTGGCCGGGGTCCGAGCGTTCTTCTCGGTGGACTGAGAGGACTCCATGAGCTCGATCGAGCAGATGTACCAGCAGGTCATCCTCGACCACGCGAAGACCCCGCACGGGCGGGGCCTCGTCGAGGTGGCCGACGGCGCGGCCAGCGGCCAGTCGCACCAGGTGAACCCGACCTGCGGCGACGAGGTGACGCTGCGCGTCGAGCTCGCCGGCGACACGATCGGCCGCGTGAGCTGGGATGGACAGGGCTGCAGCATCTCGCAGGCGTCCCTGTCCGTCCTCACCGACCTCGTGACCGGGCGACCTGTCACCGAGGCGGAGCACCTCGGCGAGGTCTTCCGCGAGCTCATGGGCTCGCGCGGCAAGGGCCTCGACGAAGCCGCGGAGGACGAGCTCGAGGACGCCACCGCGTTCACCGGCGTCTCGCTGTACCCTGCCCGCATCAAGTGCGCCCTGCTCGGCTGGGCAGCGCTGCGGGACTCGCTCGTGACCTCAGGCGCACTGGACCACACGACCGCGGCGGACGCCGCGGCGACCACGGAGGAGAACCGATGAGCACCGACACGACCGGCGCGCCCACGGGCGGCGTCGCACCGAGCCCGCCCACGGTGGCGGACGTCGAGGAGGCCCTCCGCGACGTCATCGACCCCGAGCTCGGCATCAACGTCGTCGACCTCGGCCTCATCTACGGCATCCAGGTCGACCAGAACAACCACGCGATCATCGACATGACGCTCACGTCCGCGGCCTGCCCGCTGACCGACGTCATCGAGGACCAGTCCGCGCAGGCGCTCGACGGCCTCGTCGACGGCTTCCGCGTCAACTGGGTCTGGATGCCGCCGTGGGGCCCGGAGAAGATCACCGACGACGGCAAGGACCAGCTCCGCGCGCTGGGGTTCAACGTCTGATCACCGCGTAGCCGCTCCGCTCCTGATGCATAGACTGTCACCGGCTTCTCTGTATCAGGAGGTGGTCCTCATGCCGGTCACGACAGTCGATCTTCCCGAAGGTCTGGTCGAACAGGCCAAGGCGGCGACGGGGGAGAAGACCACCAAGGGCACCATCATCACGGCGCTCAACGAGGTCATCGTTCGTGCCCGCCAGCTCGAAGCGATCGGCCGTCTCGCTGGCCGCGAGCACCTGGGGGATCTCCTCGACGAGGACGTGCAGGCCAAGGCCGCCGGGTGACGATGCGGGTCCTGGTCGACACCTCGGTGTGGGCGAGGGGCCACGTCACCGACTTTCCGCAAAGCTCTCACGGACGCATCCCGTGAGAGCCAGATCGTCCTCGCGCCGCCCGTCGTACTCGAGCTCGGGTTCTCGGCTCGGAGCGTTGTCGAGTGGGACGGGCTGCACGACGACCTTGCCGCGTTCCCCGTGCTGCCGCTCAGCGAGCGGACGCACGTGATCGCCACTGCGATGCAGCGAGCGCTGTGGGCGGGCGGAAAGGTCAGCGCTGCCGGGGCGACCGACACGCTGTTCGCGGCGTGCGCCGTCGACAACGACGCAGTGCTGATCCACTACGACCGCGACTACGAACACCTCGCCGGTGTCGAGCCGCGCCTTCAGCACCGGTGAGAGGTGTCCCGGGGGGAGCGCGGCCTGGTGTGTCCGGTCGACGTTTGCTGCTGCTGTTGTGCGGGGTGGATGACGGAGATCCTCCGCGGTCCGTGCGGGCCCATCGGTGCGGCGAATCCCCGAGCAATGTTCGGCTAATCCACGAGCGCACCATGGCGAATTGACGAGCCCGGCCTGGCGGATCGGCGACGATGTCGGTACCGTCGCGCCATGACGACCATCGCACGTCACGTGAGGCCGCGGGTCACGGAGGCACTGGACGACACCCGCGTCGTCGTCGTCCAAGGAGCACGGCAGGTCGGCAAGACGACGCTGCTGCGCGACGTCGTCGCGGAGCGTCGGGGACGCCTCGTGACGTTCGACGACGACGTCACGCGTGCCGCCGCGCAGGCGGATCCTGTCGGGTTCCTCGGGCAGATGGCGGACGGGCTGCTCGCGATCGACGAGGTCCAGCGTGTGCCCGAACTCGTCCTGGCCCTCAAGCTCGTCGTCGATCGCGATCCCCGGCCCGGGCGGTTCCTGCTGACAGGCTCCGCGAACCTCCTGCGTCTGCCCACGACCGAGGACAGTCTCGCGGGCCGCGCGGAGAGCATCGAGCTCCATGGGTTCACCCAAGGGGAGATGGAAAGCCGTCGAGAGAAGTTCATCGATCGCTTGATGGCCGGTGACACGTTCGTGGGGCACGAGAGCGGCCTCAGTCGCGCCGACTACCTCGAGCGCGCAGTCGCCGGGACCTACCCCGAGGCGCTCGCACGGGAGGCGGGTCGCCGCCGTAACCGGTGGCTCGACAACTACCTGTCGCGCGTCATCGAGCGAGATGCCCCCGACGTCTCGAACCTTCAACGACTCGGAGACCTGCCGCTCATCCTGCGGGTGCTCGCCGCGCGCAACAGCGAGGAGCTGAACGTCTCCAGCATCGCTGGCGACACAGGTATTCCTGCCAGCACGCTCACGCCGCACCTCGAGCTCTTGGAGACGCTCTACCTGATCCAGCGGATCCCCGCGTGGTCGACGAACCTGTCCAAGCGGGTGATCTCCCGGCCCAAGGTCGCACTCCTGGACACCGGCCTGGCGGCGAGGCTTGTCAACGTATCGGCTGCCGGTGCTGCGCCGACGGTCAACGGAGAGGTCGCGGGCCACCTGCTCGAGGGCTTTATCGCGGGCGAGCTTCGTCGACAGCTGGGCTGGGCTGAAGAGTCGGTCCGCATCAGCCATTACCGGGACCGCGCCGGTGACGAGGTCGACCTCGTCCTGGAGGCCGACGACGGACGGGTCGCGGGGCTCGAAGTCAAAGCCGCGTCGTCCGTGGGGCTCCGCGACGCGAAGTGGCTGCTCAAGCTCCGCGACAGGCTCGGTAGTCGGTTCGTCGCAGGTGTCGTCCTCCATACTGGGCGAACGAGCGCGCCCTTCGGCGACCGGGTCAGCGCCGTCCCGATCGACGCACTGTGGACCGCCTGAGCGGTCGCTTCGAAGACCCCGGCCCGCCGAAACCACTGTGGCGTTCCCTCCCGCGTCGTCGCTGGTCACGATCGGCTTGCGATTCCTTCTGGTGCGTTGACGAGGAGTGTCCTGAGTGTTGGGATATGTGCGCCCACACCACTTTTCGGAGGATGACGTGACACAGCAGGACCAGACCGGCTCGGGCGGATCCCCGCGACAGGTGCGTTACCGCGGCAGGCATCTCCCGATGGTCGCGGTGGTCGTCGCGGCGACGATCGCGACCGCCCTGGCCTACAGCGGCATGGTCCTGTTCGGCCTCGAGGTCGCGCACATGTCGCCGCTCGAGGCGTACGGACTCGCGGGCTTCCTCGAGGTCAGCCTCGTCGCCGTGGCGCTCATGGCGCGCAACGCGGCGCTCGAGGGTCGCCCGTACGGCATCCTCCTCACGCTCACCTGGGTGCTCTCGGGCACCTCGGGCGTGTTCGCGGCGCTCCACGAGATCGCCGTCCCGACCGACAGCACGCCGTACATGGTGGTGTTCCGGTTCGTGCCGCCGCTGGTCGCCGCGCTCATGTGGCACCTCGCCCTCGTGGGGGAGCGGCACATGGTCACAGGCCACACGCTCGACGAGCGCCGCCGCGAGACGCGGGTCCACGGGTACGTCACCGCCATGGAGCAGTGGCGCGACGCGCGCGTCGACAGCTCGGGCTCGTCGGCGGACCTGCGCAAGGTGCGGGCCGCGCACCAGCGTCAGCGCGCCGCCCGTGACGCTGCCCTCAAGCTGCTGACGGTCGAGGACTTCGAGCGCCGCATGCAGATCTGGGTCGACCGTCTGGAGGCCGCGGAGCGCCACGGCAACCGGCTCGACCTCATCGGGGCGAGCTCCGTGAAGCGCGGTACCGCCCGTGGGTCGGCCGAGGCTCCCGCGGTCGTCGTCGCGCGGACCGCTGCGCCCGCTGAGGCACGCAACCTGGAGACCCTCGCGCTGGAGTCGGCGCGCGACGACGCGGTCCGCGCGGTCGAGGCGCCTCAGCGGGTCGAGGTCCGTCAGGCCGTCGAGCCGCAGGCCGCCGCACCGGTCCAGGCTGCCCCGGCAGCCCCGGCGCCGGTCGCGACCTCCGCCGTCGAGCCGGACGAGAAGCCCTACGTGCCCGAGACGGCGTTCGAGGCGCTTCCCGATCTCGAGGCGCGGGTGAAGGAGCTGTTCGGGCGCGCCCAGCCGCTCCCCTGGGACCAGCCCGTCCCGGAGGACACCGACGCGACGTCGGTCGTGGAGCCCCCGACCGTGACCGGTCACACGCGGCGCGTCGAGGTCTTCGACCTCGCCCGTCCCGGCGCCGACGTGCAGGCCGCGGCGAGCGAGCCTGACGAGGCCTCCCTCGGCGAGGACCCGACCGATCGCGACCGCCGCATCGTCGAGCTCGCCCGCCAGGGCGTGAGCCAGCGTGAGATCGCCCAGCAGGTTTCGGTGGCGCGGTCGACCGTCGGCCGCGTCGTCCGCCGCTACGAGGACCAGAAGCCTGCAGCCGACGACCGCGAGCTCGCGAACGCCTGAGGCAGGCGCTCGCTGCGATCTGCACCTACTGGTCTGCTCTCACGCGTCGGGTGTCGTAGGCCCACATCGCGATCTCGACGCGGTTGCGGGCGCCGAGCTTGGTCATCAACGACGCCACGTGGGACTTGACCGTGCTCAGGCTGACGAAGAGCTCGGTAGCGATCTCGGCGTTCGTCCGGCCCCGTGCCACCAGGGCGAGCACCTCTTCCTCGCGCTCGGTGAGCGAGTCGACGGGCTGGACCGGTACCACCGGCGTCTGGTCGGCGAAGGTCGCCAGCAGCCGACGGGTGACGTTGGGGGCGATCAGCGCGTCCCCGTCGGCCGCCGCGTGGATGGCCTGCACGAGGAGCTCCGGCCCGGCGTCCTTGAGCAGGAAGCCGCGGGCGCCGGCGCGGAGGGCGCCGAGGACGTACTCGTCGAGGTCGAAAGTGGTGATCACGACGACCGCCATCGGGTCCGTCACGTCCGGCCCGGCCAGGCGCCGCGTCACCTCGATGCCGTCGAGCCCAGGCATCCGGATGTCGACGAGGAGGACGTCGGGACGCAGCCGGGTCGCCAGGTCGAGCGCTGCGAGCCCGTCTGCGGCCACCCCCACCACCTCGAGGTCGGGTTGCGCGCCGAGAATCCTAGGGATCGGCGCGCCTCGGCGTACCCGCCGAAAGAACGAGAGAGAGACCATACCGTCGGCCAGGTGAGCTCCAGCCTCCCGGCCGGTGTGCCCAGCCACCGGGCCCAGCGATCGTGGACCTACCGATCCGCACCACGACAACGGAGCCCATGATGAGAACACGTCAACCCATCACCGCACTGGACGACCAGCCGGTCCCGGTGAGAGCCAAGCTCGCCGCAGCGTGGGCAAGCCTCATGTTCCTGTACGCCTACGTGGACATTCTCAACTTCTTCACGCCCGGCGTCATCGGCGACATCCTCGACGGCAGGGTCTTCGAGTTCGACCTCTCCCAGACCTTCTCGACCACGGCGCTGATCCTCATGGCCGTCCCGATCTTCATGGTCGTGCTGTCGACGACGTTGCCCGCCAGGGTGAACCGCATCGCGAACCTCGTCGTGGCTTCGCTCTACGTCCCCGTCACGGTGTTCAACGTGGTCGGCGAGTCATGGCTGTACTTCTACGGCCTGGGCATCGCACTGGAACTGATCCTTCTCGCCCTCATCCTGCGGTACGCCTGGACCTGGCCCCGCACCGCATCTTCGGCGACCATGTCGACCAGCCCGGACCGTGAAACCGTACGCGCCCAGCGTCAAGCGTGACTCGACAGTCGTCACCGTCCTGTTCGCAGCCATCTGCCTCTGAGTCGCGGTGTGCGCCTCCTGGCGCCCATGATCGGCTCTCACAGAGAGGTGGTCGTTCGTGTCCGTCGGCTCGACGTGAACGACCGCCTCGCTCCCACGAGCACCTGGCCGACCTCTGGTATGACTGGTTATACTCGGCCTATGAAGACTGCCATCTCCGTACCCGATCGTGAGTTCGAGCGGTTCGAGCGGATTGCTGCCCGGCACGGCATGAACCGTTCGGAGTTCTTCCGACGCGCGGGCGAGAAGTTCGCGGACGAGCTCGAGGGCAGCAGCGACCTGACTGCGCTGGCAGACGCTGCGCTCGCGGACGCCGGGCAGCCGTCCGAGGACGGCTTGTTCCTCGCTGCTTCCGAGCGCGAGATGGTGCGCGGGACCGAGTGGTGATCTCCCGCGGTGACGTCGTCTGGGTGGACTTCGGGCAGCCTCGCGTAAGCGAGCCTGCGAAGACCCGCCCGGCGCTGGTGATCCAGGAAGACTGGCTCCTCGCCTCGACCATCACCACCGTGATCGTCGTTCCACTGACCTCGAATCTCAGGCTCGAGTCGTTCCCGGGCAATGTCCTCGTCCCTACAGCCGCATCCGGCCTGGACAAGGACTCGGTCGCTGTCGTCTCGCAGGTGGGGCCCGTCAGTCGTGAGTTCCTCGAGCCGTACCCCGTTGGCCACCTGCCCGGATACCTGATGTCGAAGGTCTCCGACGGCCTGCGCCTGGTCCTCGGGGTGTAGCAGCACGGTCGACGGCGACGTGACGTTCGGGCCGCGAGTGACCAGGGCGATGACGCCCTGCGCGAGGCGCTGGGCTGGGGCCGACGTCACGCACGTCATGTCGCTCGGTTCCCGCGCCAAGCGGCTCGCCGACGCACTCGGCGTCCCCTTGACCGCGGCGTTCGACCGGTTCATTGCGGAGGAGTTGCGCACGCACGGGTGCCGGTCGTCCGGCGTTGAGAACGCGGGCCTACGGTTCCCCTGCCGGCAACGGCGCCGGCCGCACGACCGAAGGAGTCTCGACGCCCATGCTCGCCGCGTGGGGCGCGCTCGCCCTGCTCGCACTCGTCCACCTCGCCGCACAGCTCACGGGTGCCTCGACGCTCGCCACGCCTCCGACCGTGCAAGCCGGTCCACGAGGCGGAGCGACTCGGGAAGGCGCCCTGTGCCCGGTAGATTCACCAGATCAAGGGCGGGCACCAGTGCGAGAACCGCGAGCAGCGGCGGGAGCTCACGCTCGAAGAACCGGCCCGGGACGTACGGGGCGATGGCCGGCAACCAGAGGGTCTGGGTCTCGACGATGGACCGGAAGGACGGGTCGGACGCGACCACGACCGCAGCGCGTGCTCCGCCGTCGGCGGGATAGTGAACGTCCACCGCCGCGGAACGGCGGAGCGCCCGGGGCGGACGGACCGCCGGGGGTCGCCGTCTCGGGTGGCGTCACGCTCGCCCCTACCCCACAGCGGTGATCGGTGACGCGAGCGGTGTGCCGGAGCCGTCGCGGCGCTGGTCGACCTCGGGCAGGTCGAGCGCCTGACCCCCGGACCCGACGGCGCGCGCGGGACCCTGACCGACCCAGGCGAGGATGAGCGCGTCCTCGCCCTTGAGGAACCGGTGGGCCCGGACACCGCCGGTGCCGCGGCCCTTGCCGGGGTAGAGCTCGTACGGAGTGACCTTGCCCGCGCCGGTCTGCGTACCGGGAAGAGCGCTCGACGACCCGGCGACCGTGACCACCGTCGAGAGGTCACGCACGTCTGCAGGCACCACGCCGAAGAACGCCACCCGATGCCCTTCGGCGAGCCGGATGCCCGCCATGCCGCCCGCGGCGCGGCCCTGCGGGCGGACGGACGACGCCTCGAAGTGCAGCAGGGACGCGTCGCTGCTGACGAACACGAGCTCGTCCGCGTCGCTCGCGGGCGCGGCGCCCACGACCGTGTCGCCGTCCTTGAGACCGACGATCTCCCACGCGTCCCGGTTGCTCGGCACGTCGCCGGGCATGACCCGCTTGACGACACCCTGCGCGGTGCCCAGCGCGAGCGGGGGAGCGTCCGCGTCGAGCGACGCGATCGTCACCGCCTCCTCGCCCGGGTCGAGCGCCACGACCTCGCTGAGCGGCACGCCGCCCGACAGGCTCGGGGCGTTGTCGGTCGGCGGGATCGCCGGCAGGTCGAGCACCGACACGCGGACGACGCGCCCCCGGCTCGTGACGAGACCGACCTCGCCGCGCGCCGTCGTGCGCACGCGGGCGCGCAGCACGTCGTGCGCGGCCCGGGGACCCGACCGTGCCGGCTCGGTCTCGTCGGTCGTCCGGGCGAGCAGCCCGGTGGCGGAGAACAGCGCCCAGCAGGCGGTGTCGGCGACCTCGAGCGGCACGGCCGCGGTCGTCGTCGGCGCGGCACCGGCGGACTCGAGGAGGATCGTGCGGCGCGGTGTGCCGTAGGTCTTGGCGACGTCCGCCATCTCGGCGGAGACCACGGCCCGGAGCCGCGCGTCGCTCCCGAGGATCTCCTGCAGCTCCTCGATCTCGCGCCGCAGCGTCTCCTGCTCCTTCTCCAGCTCGATGCGCGAGAACTTCGTCAGCCGTCGCAGCTGCAGCTCGAGGATGTACTCGGACTGCGGCTCGGACAGGTCGAAGACCGTCTGCAGGCGCTCGCGGGCGGTGCGCGCGTCGTCGGAGGTGCGGATGACCTGGATGACCTCGTCGATGTCGACGATCGCGATGAGCAGGCCGTCCACGAGGTGCAGGCGCTCGGTGCGCTTGCGCAGGCGGTGCTCGGACCGTCGCCGCACGACGTCGATCCGGTGGTCCACCCACACCGTGAGCATCTCGCGCAGGCCCAGTGTGCGGGGCTGCCCGTCGACGAGCGCCACGTTGTTCATGCCGAACGAGTCCTCGAGCGGCGTGAACTTGTAGAGCTGCTCGAGCACGGCCTCGGGGTTGAACCCGGTCTTCACCTCGACGACGATCCGCAGGCCGTGCGCGCGGTCCGTGAGGTCGGTCGCCGCGGTGATGCCCTGGATCTTCTTCGTCTTGACGCCGTCGGCGATCTTCTCGATCACCTTCTCGGGGCCCACGAGGTAGGGCAGCTCCGTGATGACGATGCCCTTGCGGCGCGGGGTGAGGTTCTCGACGCGCGCCGTGGCGCGCGTGCGGAACGTGCCGCGGCCCGTGCGGTACGCGTCGCGCACGCCGTCGAGCCCGACGATCTTGCCGCCCGTCGGCAGGTCGGGGCCGGGGACGAAGCGCATGAGGGCGTCGAGGTCGGCGTCGGGGTGCGCCACAAGGTGACGGGCGGCCGCGATGACCTCGACCAGGTTGTGCGGCGCCATGTTCGTCGCCATGCCCACCGCGATGCCCGACGCCCCGTTGACCAGCAGGTTCGGGATCGCCGCCGGCAGCACGTCGGGCTGCTGCAGCTTGTTGTCGTAGTTCGGCACGAAGTCGACGACGTCCTCGTCGAGGCCCGCCGTCATCGCGAGCGACGAGGGGGCGAGGCGCGCCTCGGTGTACCGGGACGCGGCCGGGCCGTCGTCGAGCGTGCCGAAGTTGCCGTGCCCGTCGACGAGCGGCAGCCGCAGCGAGAAGTCCTGCGAGAGGCGCACGAGCGCGTCGTAGATCGCGGTGTCGCCGTGCGGGTGGAGCTTGCCCATGACCTCGCCGACGACGCGCGCCGACTTCACGTGCGCGCGGTCGGGGCGCAGACCCATGTCGGCCATCATGTAGAGGATCCGGCGTTGCACGGGCTTGAGGCCGTCGCGCGCGTCGGGCAGCGCGCGCGAGTAGATGACGGAGTAGGCGTACTCGAGGAACGACGTCTCCATCTCCGCCTGGACGTCGATGTCGACGATCTTCTCGTTCACCTCGGCCGGGTCGATCGAGGGGGTCGAGGGCTTGCGCGCCATGGGCCTGCGGGCTCCTGCCGTTCGGTGCGTCCGTGCGGACGCGGTTCTTCGCGGACGTGCGGGTCGTGCGGTCGGCCGGGGCGCTCGCCGCCCGGTGCCGCACGTGAGGGTACGTCACGCGTCCGACACCCCGCGCCCGGCGGGACCAGGGACGCGACCATTGTCCTCCCGCGCCGGGCCGCGACGGCGCAGGCGCGCGGCGCACCTCCACGCGCGCAGGTCCACCGCATAGCCTGGGCACGTGAGCGACGGCGAGGCCGCCGGGCCCGACCCGGCCCTGCACCCGGCCCGGTACCCGGTCGAGTGGGAGGCGGACGTCGTCCTGCGCGACGGGACGACGACGCACCTGCGCCCCATCCGCCCGGACGACGCCGACGCGCTCCAGCGCTTCCACGTCGCCCAGTCCGAGCGGTCCACGTACCTGCGCTTCTTCGCCCCGATGGAGCGCCTGTCCGACCGCGACCTCGACCGGTTCACGCGCGTGGACCACACCGACCGCGTCGCGCTCGTCGCGGTGCGGCCGCGCGGCGACGACGACGGCCAGGACATCATCGGCGTCGCGCGCTTCGACCGCACGGGTACGCACGAGGCCGAGGTGGCGTTCAACATCGCGGACTCGGCGCAGGGCCGCGGGCTCGGCTCCGTCCTGCTCGAGCACATCGCCGCGGCGGCGCGCGAGCGCGGCGTGCAGCGCTTCACCGCCGAGGTGCTGCCGCAGAACGGCAAGATGCTCGCCGTGTTCCGCGAGGCGGGCTACGACGTGCACCAGCAGATGGACGACGGTTTCGTGCTGGTGAGCGTGGACCTCGACCCGACCGAGCGGTCGCGCGCCGTCATGGCCGACCGCGAGCACCGCGCCGAGGCGCGCAGCATGCAGGGGCTGCTCGGCGCGAGGAGCGTCGTCCTCGTGGGACCCGGGTGGGCCCCGGACGAGGGAACCCCGCTCGAGCCGGGGCCCGCCGTCGACGGCGACGCGGGCGCGCCCGTCGAAGCTCTCCTCGCGCGCCGCGCGCTCGCGGCGCTCGTCCGCAGCGACGGCGTCACCGTCCACGTCACGGGCGTCCGGACCGAGGTTCCCGACGGCGGGCCCGACGGCGGTGCGGTCCCCGGCGAGGCGACCCTGCCCCAGGAGCACGCGTCGCTCGCCGACGTCCCCGGGCCGGTCGACCTCGCCGTGGTGGCGCTGCGCCCGCCCGAGGCGATCGACGCCGTCCGCCATCTCGCGCGCCTCGGGGTGCGCGGCGTCGTCGTGCTCTCCGCGGGCTTCGCCGAGACCGGCCGGGAGGGCCTCGCGCTGCAGCGCGACCTCCTGCGCGTCGCGCACACGGCGGGGCTGCGCGTCGTGGGGCCGGCGAGCTACGGGCTCCTCGCCACGGGCAGCGCACACGACCGTCCGGCGCTCGCGGCGACGCTCGCGACGGACCTGCCCCTGCCGGGCGAGGTGGGCCTGTTCAGCCAGTCGGCGCCCATGGCGGTCACGCTCCTCGCGACGACGGCGCGGCGCGGGCTCGGCGTGTCGTCGTACCTCTCCGCGGGCCACCGCGCGGACGTCTCGGGCAACGACCTCATGCAGTTCTGGCAGGACGACCCCGCGACGCAGGTGGTGTGCCTCTACCTCGAGTCGATCGGCAACCCGCGCAAGTTCTCGCGCATCGCGCGCCGGCTCGCCTCCGTCAAGCCCGTCGTCGTCGTGACGGCGGGGCGCTCGGGCCACGTCGTGCCGCCCGGGCACGCGGTCCGCTCGACGCGCGCCCCGCGCCGGACGCTCGAGGAGATGCTGCGGCAGTCGGGCGTCATCCGGGCCGAGAACACGCACCACATGATCGACATCGCGCAGCTCCTCGCGCACCAGCCGCTGCCGCGCGGTCGGCGCGTGGGGATCCTCGCGAGCTCGGCGTCGCTCGCGGCGCTCGTCGCCGAGGCGGCGGCGTCGGCGGGGCTCGTCGTCGCGAGCTCCGACTTCCTGCCCGAGGACGCGACGACCGCCGACGTGGAGGCGACGGTCGAGGCGCTCTACGCACCGGACGCGTGCGACGTCGTCGTCGTGGTCCAGGTGCCCGTCGTGCGCCCCCGGCGCGCCGACCTCTCGCGGGTGGTGGCGCGCGCCGCGGCCCGTACGGGGCGGACGACCGTCGCGAGCATGCTCGGCCTGCACGGGCTCACGGACGAGCTGTCGGTCCCGGCGACCGACGGGGGGCACGCGAGGGAGGACGGGGACTCCGAGCTGCTGCGGCGCGTGCCTGCGTACTCGACGCCGGAGGACGCGGTCGCCGCACTCGGTGCCGTGGTGCGGTACGCCCGGTGGCGCGAGGCGGACCACGGCACGCCGGTGCGGCCCGCGGGCGTCGACGCCGGGCGCGCACGGGCGCTCGTCGAGTCCGCGCTCGCAGGTACGGGCGCCGTCGACCTCGACCCGACGGCGGCCGCCGAGCTCCTGGCCTGCTACGGCGTGCACGTGTGGCCCGCCCGGCGCGTCCGGACGGTGGACGAGGCCGTCGAGGCCGCGCGCGACGTCGGCTGGCCCGTCGCGCTCAAGAGCACGGCTGCCGGGCTGCGGCACCGCGCCGACCTCGGCGGCGTTCGCCTCGACATCGCGGACCCCGACGAGCTGCGGACGGACGTCGAGCAGATGCGCGCGGCCCTCGCGGGCGTGCTGCCGGACGCGGCCGACCAGCCGCTCGAGGTGCAGGCGATGGCCGACGCGGGGGTCGCGTGCGTGGTCCGCTCGACCGAGGACCCGCTCTTCGGCCCGGTCGTGTCGTTCGGCCTCGCGGGGGACGCGGTCGACCTGCTCGGCGACGTCGCCTACGGCGTGCCCCCGCTCACCGACGTCGACGTGGCCGCCATGGTGCGCTCGGTGCGCGCCGCGCCGCGCCTGTTCGGGTACATGGGGACACGCGTCGTGGCGACCGCGGCGCTGGAGGACGTCCTCGCGCGCGTGTCCGTGCTGGCCGACGACCTGCCCGAGCTGCGCAGCCTCGAGCTCTACCCCGTGGTCGTGTCGGAGCACGGCGCGGCCGTCCTCAGCGCGCGCGTGAGCCTCGCCGACGCCCAGCGCGCGGACGCGCTGCGGCGCGCGCTTCCCCACTGACCGGCGCGGTTCGTCCACACCACGGCCCACGGGCTGGCCGCCGCCGTGCGCCGGGTGGGAGAATGCGCGGGTGCCCTCTGCAACCTCGAACGCCTGGACCGACCTGACGACCCAGCTCCACCGCGCCGGGTACTACCCGGAGCTCGTCGCCGACGTCCTCGACGTCGCGATCGCGGGCGAGGAGATCGTCTCCCACCTCGTGCTGCCGGAGACGACGTTCGACGCGTCCGAGGTGCGTCGGCACCTGACGGTGCTCGTCCTCACCCCGTCACGCCTCGTCACGTCGCACGTCGACGACCACCCGGCCGACAGCGAGAACCCCTCCGCCTCGGCCGCGGCGACGACCGAGTCGGTCCCGCTCACGGAGGTGCGCTCGGTCTCGCTCACGCACGTCGTCGCCGAGCCCCACGAGCACCGCTCGGGCGCCGCGCCGCTCGAGGTCACGCTCGCGCTCGGCTGGGGCGCGGTCTCGCGCGTCGACCTGGAGCCCGCGCAGTGCCCCGACCCCGCGTGCGACGCGGACCACGGACTGACCGGCCAGATCACCCCGGACGACGTCGTGGTGCGCGTGAGCGCCGAGGCGGAGGGCCGCGACGCCGTGCGTGCCGCCGTCGACTTCGCCCGCGCCCTGTCGCGCGCCACCGCGGGCCACAGCGCCCGGTGAGCGACGCACGGACGGAGCCGGCCGTCGAGGTGCCGCCAGCACCGGGCTCGGCGCCCGGGCTGCCGCCTGGGCTCCTTGCTCCCGAGACGGGCACCGGCGGTCTCGCGGCCGTCCTGCCGGGAGCGGCCGGCGTCCTGGGCGTGTCGCTCACGACGGCGACGGGGATCGGCAGCGAGGTCGCGCGCGCCGCGCTCGACCTGCCGCGCGCCGAGCGCGTGTGCGTCGTCCTCGTCGACGGGCTGGGCCACGTCAACCTCGCGGAGCGGGCGGGTCACGCGCCGTTCCTGCGCTCGCTCCTGCCCGAGGCGCGCGCCCTCACCTCGACCTTCCCGAGCACGACCGCCGCGGCCGTCGGGGCGTTCGGGACCGGCACCGCACCCGGTCGCACCGGGATGCTCGGGTACACCCAGCGCAACCCCGAGACGGGCGAGCTGGCCAACATGGTCTCGTGGGAGGGTGCGCAGCCCCCAGCCGAGCTCCAGCGCGAGACCCCCCTGCTCCAGCGCCTCGCGGACGCGGGCACGACGGTCATGTCGACCGGTCCGGCGCGGTTCGCCGGGTCCGGCATGACCCTCGCCGCCCTGCGGGGCGGCACCTACTCCGCGGCCGAGGCGCTCGCGGGCCGCGTCGACGCCGCCGTGCGGGCACTCGCCCGGCCCGGGCTCGTCTACCTCTACTGGGGCGAGGTCGACAAGGCCGGGCACCACCACGGGTCCACGTCGTGGCAGTGGGGCGACGAGCTCGAGGCCCTCGACCGCGAGCTCGCGCGCCTCGTCCGCTCGCTGCCGCGCGGCACGCTCGTCCTCGTCACGGCCGACCACGGCATGGTCGACGTCGACCCCGCGCTGCGCCGCGACGTCGCGACCGACCCGGTCCTCGGGCGCGGCGTGCAGCTCGTCGGCGGCGAGCCCCGAGCGGTGCACGTCTACGCGGAGCCGGGCCAGACGGCGGCCGTCGCCGCCCGCTGGCGCGACGTGCTCGCCGACGACGCGCTCGTCCTCGAGCGCGACGAGATCCTTGCGCGCGGCTATCTCGGTCCGGACCCGCTGCCCGACGCCGTCGCGGCGGCCGGCGACGTCGTCGTCGCGATGTGCGGGCGCGCGACCGTCGTGGACTCGCGCACCCAGACACCGGCGTCGCTCACTCTCGTGGGCGTGCACGGCTCCCTCACGGAGCGCGAGATGCGCGTCCCGCTCCTCGTCGCGACCGCCTGACGCCGCAGCTCGAGCGTTCCAGCCCACCCCACCGACCGAACCACGAAGGAGGACCCTCGTGGCCGAGCTCGTCTTCTTCTCCGGGACCATGGACTCCGGAAAGTCCACCCTCGCCCTCCAGCTCGACCACAACCACGCGGCCCGCGGCCGCCGGGGGCTGATCTTCTCGCGCGACGACCGGGCCGGGACCGACCGGCTCTCGTCGCGCCTCGGACTCGAGGTCACCGCGCGCGAGGTCACGGACCGCACCGACTTCTGGGCGCTCGTCACGGCCGAGCCCGTCCCGGTCGACTATCTCGTGTGCGACGAGGCGCAGTTCTACTCGCCGGCGCAGGTCGAGCAGCTCGCGCGTCTCGTCGACGAGACGGAGATCGACGTCTTCGCGTTCGGGATCACCGCGGACTTCCGGACGCGGCTCTTCCCCGGGTCGGCGCGCCTCGTCGAGCTCGCCGACCGGGTCGAGGTGCTCCAGGTGCAGTCGCTGTGCTGGTGCGGGCGTCGTGCGACGCACAACGCCCGGACGGTCGACGGGCGCATGGTCGTCGAGGGCGACCAGGTGGTCGTGGGGGACGTCGACGCCGGGTCGGGCGAGATCGGCTACGAGGTCCTGTGCCGCCGTCACCACATGCGCCGGATGACCACGTCCCTGGCCCGGACGCTCGCGCGCACCGACGAGCTGTCCCTCGACCTGCCCCGCTGACACCGACGGCGGCTCAGCCCTCCGGACGCGCCCCGAAGACGATCTCGTCCCAGCTCGGCACCTTCGCGCGCGAGCGGTTCTTGCCCTTGCGCGGCTCGCGCGCCGCCTGCGGACGACCTGGTCGCGCGCCGTGCGGCTCCTGCGCGCCGTCCGTCCGTGCCGCCCCCGGCCGGCCGGCGTCGTCGCCCTCGGGCCACTCCGCCTCGGGGCCGGCGGTCTCGTGCGCACCGTCCGCCTGTGCTGCCAGGCCCGTGGCCAGGTCCCGGTCGGCCTGCTCCGTGCGTTCCTCGTGGCCCTGCACACGGATCGTGGGGAGATGGACGACCGTGGCCCCGGACGACGCGTCCGCGGTCTCGGTCGGGACGTCGCGACCCGGACCGCCCCGCGGCCCGAACCCCTCGAAGGGTTCCTGCTCGGGCACGACCTCCGTTCCAGGGACCGCCGTGCGCGGCCGGATGCCGCGGCGTTGGCTCAGGTCGTCCAGGAGCTCTGCCGTCCCCTCGTCCGACGCCGGGCGCCCACCGCGGGACGTGCGTGACGCCGCGTCGACGTCGAACACGGCGAGGCTTCCCGGCGTCGGGTCCGGGGGAGTGTCCGTCCCCGACAGCCACCGGGCCTCGTCGTCGAGCGGGTGCAGGGCGCGCGCGGCCGGGTCGTAGGTCCAGCGGGCCGCGCGTCGTCCGGAGCCGACGACGAAGGAGGCCGTGACGACCCACTGCCCGCCCCGCTCGCGCGCCGCGGACCACTCGACCTCCGCGGGGTCCACGTCGCGCGCCTTGAGGCGCTTCGTGACCAGCTCGTCGACGGTGGGGGAGTCCTCCTCGTGGCCCTGGCGCGACTTCCGGAGCCGGTCCACGACGTACTCCTGCTCGGCGACCACCGGACCGGCGAAGCGCCGCACGTGCTCCACCGCGAGGCCCGCCGCGTCGGCGACGTCCTCCACGGAGTCGCCGGCCCGCAGGCGTGCCTGGATCTCCCGCGGGGCGAGGCTGCGTTCGCCCTCGGCGCGCAGGTGCTCCAGGTGTGGGCGGTCCCGTCGGACCGCGGCACGCAGCGCCTCGGTGATGGGCAGCGTGAACTGCGCGCCGCCACTTCCGCCGAGGACGAGGTGCTCCCCGTCCTCGTGCAGTCTCACCAGCTCCAGCTCGTCCATCGGTCCTCCCGTGTCGCTGCGCCCTGTGCCGTGTCGCCGCGCCCTGTGACGCTCCGCGGTGCGCCCGGCCCGGCACCGCGCCACCGCTCCCTCGAGGGTGCCATCGTCGCACCCGGTCCGGGCGCAACCCGCCCGGTGTGCCGCCGACTCGCGCACCGGGCGCGGCGGGCTGGGATGATGCCGCGTGTGATCCTCGACCTCGTCCCCGGCGACGCCCTCGAGCTCGGCGGCGTCTTCTTCGCCGCGCTCTCCGGCGGTCTGGCGGCCGTGCGGAAGAGGTTCGACCTCGTCGGGGTGCTCGTCCTCGCATGGGCGGCGGGGCTGGGCGGCGGTCTGCTGCGCGACGTGCTCATCGGGGCGGTCCCGCCCGTCGGCATCTCGGACTGGCGCCTGGTCGCCGTCGCGGGGCTCGCAGGGGTCGTCACGTTCTTCTGGCACCCGCGGCTCGAGCGCCTGCGGCGCAGCATCATCGTGCTCGACGCCGGGGCGCTCGCCCTGTTCGTCCTGTCCGGCACGATGAAGGGCCTCGAGCACGGCGTGGGACCGCTCGCCGCGGTCTTCGTGGGCGTCCTCACCGGAGTGGGCGGGGGCATCCTGCGCGACCTGCTCACGAACGAGGTGCCCCTGCTCTTCCAGGACAAGCAGCTCTACGCCATCCCCGCGCTCGCGGGCGCGGCGCTCACCGCCGTGCTGTGGGAGGCCGACGCGCTCGGACTCCTGTCGCAGGCGGCGGTGCTGGCGCTCGTCTTCGGGTTCCGGCTCGTGTCCCTGCGCCTCGGGTGGTCGGCGCCCGGTCCGTGGGAGGGTCGCCGGGCACGCTCCGGGTCGGGCAGGATGTGAGCCGTGCGCCTCTTCATCGACGATCCCCGCCAGCCCGACGACGTCACGGTGGCCGACCTGAGAGACCTCGCCGAGCGCCTCGCCCGGTCGGCCGGCGAGCTGGTGCGCGCGGGCCGTCCCGAGCGCGTCGAGGTCGCCGCGACCAAGTCGTCCGCGACGGACGTCGTCACGCGCATGGACGCCGAGTCCGAGGCGCTGCTGCGTCGGGAGATCGCCGCGGCCCGCCCGGACGACGCGGTCCTCGGCGAGGAGGAGGGATCGTCCGCGGGCACGTCGGGCATCACCTGGGTGATCGACCCGATCGACGGCACGGTCAACTACCTGTACGGGATCGCGTCGTACGCGGTGTCCGTCGCTGCGGTCGTGGGACCGCCCGACCCCCAGGAGTGGACGGCGCTCGCGGGCGCCGTGCACTCGGTCGTCGACGGCCGCACCTGGACGGCGGGCCTGGGCGGCGGGGCGACGCTCGACGGGCGCCCGCTGCACGTGACCGGACCGACCGACCTCGGGCAGTGCCTCGTGGGGACCGGGTTCGGCTACGACGCCGACCGTCGTCGCGCGCAGGCACGGGTCCTGGTCGAGGTGCTTCCGCAGGTGCGTGACATCCGCCGTCTGGGGTCCGCGGCGATCGACCTGTGCCTCGTCGCCAGCGGCGAGCTCGACCTCTACTTCGAGCGCGGCCTCAACCCGTGGGACCTCGCGGCGGGTGCGCTCGTCGCCCACGAGGCCGGCGCCCGGGTGACGGGTCTGCGCGGGCGCGCGGCCGACCACGAGATGACGGTCGCAGGGCCGCCCGAGGTGACCGCGAGGCTCGTGCGGATCCTCGAGGACGCCGGGGCGGACGGCGACGCCTGAGCGCGTCGCCGGGCGCCGGACCACGGGCCAAAGGCACCTCTCCGAGCCACGTGAGCCCAGCCGCCCAGGGGGTGGGAGCGTTCCCCCTCCCTTCCCCCGCGCCTTCGGGGTTTCGCCCGTGACGAACGACACCGGGCACGCACGCCGCCACAGGGTGCATCTGGCCGGGAAATGGTGCAGAATCCGGTGGCCCGCCGGGAACAATTCCGGTGCGCCGTGCATTGATCAGCGTGCACGTGCTACGACGACCTCGGGCACGCCACGTCACGGGGTGCCCCGCGCCCCGCACCCGTGCCGCCCGGCACGACCGGCCATCGCCGGTGGTCCCGGACGAGCACTGTCGCGATCGACGAATACTCCGGAGAGTGACCCCACAGATGGCAACAGACTACGACGCCCCCCGCAAGACGGAAGAGGACCTCAGCGAGGACTCGCTGCAGGAGCTCCAGGCTCGTCGCTCCGACAAGAGCTCGGGCGTCGTTGACGAGGACGAGACCGAGGCGGCGGAAGGATTCGAGCTGCCCGGTGCCGACCTGTCCGGCGAGGAGCTCTCCGTCCGGGTCCTGCCTCGTCAGGCGGACGAGTTCACGTGTGCGAGCTGCTTCCTCGTGCACCACCGCAGCCAGCTCGCGTACGAGAAGAACGGGCAGCAGATCTGCTCGGAGTGCGCCGCCTGACCTGCACCGGTCCTGACGCCCGGCCGTCGCCCCTCGGGGCGGCGGCCGTCGTCGTACCGGCACCGTCCGCCCCCCGGGCCTCTGCCTCGGGCGTCGTCGCCCGACGATCCGGCAGCGTCGCGTCAGACGGCCCGGGACGCGCGCAGCGCGTCGGCGAGGTGCTGCGGGCGGCGCGTCGAGACCAGCCAGTACGGGGTCGGGTCCTGCGGGTCGTCGAGCTCGACACGCACGCCCGTCCGGGCCCACGCCCGCAGGCAGACGTACGCGCGCGCGTCGAGACGAGGCCCGAGCTCGGTGCGCATCGCCTCGGCGTCGAGCGTCGTCACCTGGCCGAGCACCGACACGGGGATGTGCGCCCGCCCGGCCCGGAGCTCGCCGTCGCGCACGGCGACGACCGGGGACGTCCACCACAGCGCGGCCAGCCCCGCAGCTGCGGCGAGCACCCCCGCCCCGACCGCGATCGCCCGGCTCGCGGGCCACAGCGCGATCCCGAGCACGAGTGCGAAACCGAGCGCGGCAGCCCAGCCGCCGACGCCGGGCAGGACCCGTTCCCTGTGCGACGGCGCGTCGGGTGCAGGTCGCGGTGCGTCCTCGGGCGCGTCCTGCGGCACGGCGTTCGACGGTCGGGCGCTGCGGTCGGCGGCATCGGTCATGGCTCCATCATCCCAGCCGCGCGCCCGCTGCCGTGCGCTCGTGTGCTCGTCGTGTGCTCGCCCTGCCCGTGCGAGGCCACTAGGCTCTGCCGGGTGCCGATCGACCAGCAGCCCACGACCGGGGACGTCGACGTCCTCATCACCCTCCTCGACGACGTCCCGCTGCCGGCGTACTCGCACCCGGGCGACGCGGGCGCCGACCTCGTGACGACGGTCGACGTCGAGCTCGGCCCGGGAGAGCGGGCCGTCGTGCCCACGGGCGTCGCGATCGCGCTGCCCGACGGGTACGCGGCGTTCGTCCACCCGCGGTCGGGCCTCGCCGCGCGGCACGGCCTCACGGTCGTCAACGCGCCGGGCACGGTCGACGCCGGCTACCGGGGAGAGATCAAGGTGACGCTCCTCAACACGGACGCGCGCGAGGCCGTCACGCTGCGGCGCGGGGACCGCGTGGCCCAGCTCGTCGTGCAGAAGGTCGAGCGTGCCCGGTTCGTCCAGGCCGAGCGGCTGCCCGGGTCGCACCGTGGCGAGGGCGGCTTCGGGTCGAGCGGTGGCTGGACCGCCGCACCCTGACCCCCGCTGTGCGGGCTAGTGTGGAAGTGCGGGGCGAGCGTCCCGCGAGGAGTCCCGGTCGCGCGCCGGGCAGCTGAAGGAGTTCGTCCCGTGGGTCTGTTCCGCCGCTCCAGGTCGTCCGAGCCGGCCGAGTCCTCGACGTCGTCGAGCGCGTCGTCCGAGCCGGGCATCGAGAACTCGGCCGTGTCGAGCGCCGAGAAGTCCGCCGAGGCGACGTCCGGGGGCGGCTCGGCGGGCAGTTCCGAGAGCGCTGCCGCGCGAGGCCCGTTCGACTCGTCGCAGGTGTCCGAGCGTGGTGCCCGCGTCGATCTCGGTGCCGTGTGGCTGCCCGGTGTACCGGGCATGGAGCTGCGCATGGAGGTCGACAAGAAGACGCAGCGCATCACGGGCGTCTCGTGCGCCGTCGCGGGCTCCGGGCTGCAGGTCCAGGCGTTCGCCGCACCGCGCACCGAGGGGATCTGGGACGAGATCCGCGGCGAGATCGCCGCGTCCGTCACGAAGCAGGGCGGGACCGTCGACGACGTCCCCGGCCCGTTCGGCCGCGAGCTGCTCGCGCGCATCCCCGCCCAGACGCCGGACGGTCGGCCGGGGGTACGTCCCGCGCGCTTCGTCGGGGTCGACGGCCCCCGCTGGTTCCTGCGCGGGGTCGTCACGGGCAAGGCCGCCGTCGACCCGGCCGAGGCGCGGCTGCTCGAGTCCGTCTTCGCGAACATCGTCGTCGTGCGCGACCAGAGCCCGCGGCCGCCGCGCGACCTGCTCACCCTCCATCTGCCGGGCAAGGCTCCCGCGCCGGTCGTTCCCGCGCCCGCGGGCGCCCCCGAGGCCCCGTCGTTCGACCCGCTCACGCGCGGGCCGGAGATCACGGAGATCCGCTGACATGTCCCCGACCCTGCGCGACGCGTGGCGTACCGCTCTCGCCTCCCAGGAGGAGATCGCGGCCGACGAGGAGCGCGTCGAGGCGGCTCGGCAGACGGGCTGTCGTGCGGTCGCCGACCTGCCCAACCGGCGCCGGGCCAAGGTCTCGGGCATCCTGCGCTCGGTCGTGCTGCGGCCCCGGGAAGGTGTCCCGACCGTCGAGGTCGAGCTGTTCGACGGCTCGGGCGTCATCGACCTCGTCTGGCTCGGCCGTCGCCGCATCGTGGGTGTCGAGCCCGGGCGCCGCGCGCTCGTCGAGGGGCTCGTGTGCGAGGTCGACGGGCGCCGGACGATGTTCAACCCCCGGTACGAGCTCCTGCCCAAGCCGGGGGAGTGACGGCCACGCGTCGAGCCGCACGTGCCTGTCCGGCGCGCCCCGACGTCACGTACGATCCCTGCGCACCCGACCGCTACCGAGGACGCCACAGATGACGAGCAGCAGCGACCCGGCCGCACCCGACCGCGACGGCGGTGGGGCGACCGGCGCCGGCCACGACGCCGAGGTCACCGAGACGGTCGCCGAGACGGTCGCCGAGACCGTCGTCGACGACGTCGCGGCGCCCGAGGACGGTCCCGCCCGCGGTGTGCGGGCGCTCGCGGGCGAGCAGTTCTCCGTCGCGGACGCGGTCGGTGGCGTGCGCGGCCTGGTCGAGTCCGTCGCGCCGGGGCTCGTCTTCGTCGTCGTCTACGTCGCGACGACCAACCTGCGATGGGCCCTCGTCACGTCCGTCGCGGCCGCGCTCGTCGCCGTCGCCGCGCGGCTGATCCAGCGCACGCCCGTGACCCAGGCTTTCGGCGGCCTCCTCGGTGTCGCCATCGGCGTCCTGTGGGCGTGGCGCTCCGGCGAGGCGCAGGACTACTTCGCGTGGGGACTGTGGACCAACGCGGCGTACCTCGTCGTCCTCGTCGTGTCCGTGCTCGTGCGGTGGCCACTCGTCGGCCTCGTCGTCGAGGGGTTCCGGAGCGGGTTCGGGGTGAGCGGCGCGACCGCCGGGGCGACGACGGACCCGGCCGCCGCGGAGACGGCCGCCGAGCCCGAGACCGCCAGGGAGCCCGGCGCGTTCGCGCGCTGGGCGCGCACGTGGCGGTCGGACCGCACGCTCGTGCGCCGGTACGCCGCGGCGACGTGGCTGTGGGTCGGGCTGTTCGCCGCGCGCCTCGCCGTCCAGGTGCCGCTCTACCTCCAGGGCGACGTCGGCTGGCTCGGCACGGCCCGCCTCGTCATGGGCATCCCGCTGTGGGCGCTCGTGCTGTGGCTCACCTGGGTCCTGGTCCGACGCCCGCACGCCGCCCCGACGACGACGTCGGAGCAGAGCTAGCCCGGGGCCCCGCTCGGATCAGGCGAGCTCGGGGGGCGTCGGCGTGGCGTCGTCGTCGGGCTGTGCTGCCACGGGCTGGACGTCGTCCTCCCCGGGCGTGTCGTCGCTGTGGGGGCCGCCGATCTCCGACTCGCCCGCGAGGAGGCGGCCCAGCGCGGACTCGTCGGCCTCGTTCCCCGTGACGAGCAGGAGCTCGTCGCCGGCCTCGAGCGTGTCGTCCTGGCTCGGTGCGATCGGACGGACACCTCGCACGATCGCCGCGAGCACGGTGTCCACGGGCCAGCGCACCTCGCCGACGCGGCGCCCGACGAGCGGAGACGTCGGCGGGAGCGTGACCTCGAGGATGTCCGCCCCGGACTGGTGGAACGTGAAGATGCGCACGAGGTCGCCGACGGCGACCGCCTCCTCGACCATCGCGGTCATGATGCGCGGCGTCGACACGGCGACGTCGACGCCCCACGACTCGTCGAACATCCACTCGTTCTTCGGGTTGTTCACGCGCGCGACGGTGCGCGGGACGCCGAACTCCGTCTTCGCGAGGAGCGACACGACGAGGTTGACCTTGTCGTCCCCCGTCGCGGCGACGATGACGTCGCACTCGTCGACCTTCGCCTCGCCGAGCGACGAGAGCTCGCACGCGTCCGCGAGCAGCCAGTCCGCCTCGGCGACCTGGGCGATCCGCATCGCGGCGGGCTGCTTGTCGATGAGCATGACCTCGTGGTCGTGGCTGAGGAGCTCGCGGGCGATCGAGCGGCCCACGGAGCCTGCTCCGGCGATGACGACGCGCATCACTCGGCCTCGACCTTCGGTGCGTGGGTGAGGACGCGCTCGACGGCGGCGGAGCCGTCGACGGTCATGAGGACGTGGAGCTCGTCGTTCTCCTGCAGGATGGTGCGCTCGGTGACCAGCTTGCCGTCGCCGAACCGGCCGACGAACGCGACCCGAGCGCCCGTCGCCTCCTCGATCGCGCGGACCGTGCGCCCGACCCAGTCCGGGTGGAAGTCGAGCTGCGCGAGGCGCACCTGGCCCGACGGGTCGCGGTACTCGTCGGTGGCCCCGAGCGGCAGCATGCGGCGCAGCACCTGGTCGGCGGTCCAGCGCACCGTCGCGACGGTCGGGATGCCGAGCCGCTCGTAGATCTCGGCCCGCTGCGGGTCGTAGATGCGGGCGACCACCTTCTCGACGCCGAACGTCTCCCGGACCACGCGTGCCGACAGGATGTTCGAGTTGTCGCCGTCGGACACCGCCGCGAACGCGTACGCGTCCTCGATGCCGGCCTGCACGAGCGTGTCGCGGTCGAAGCCGACCCCGGTCACCTTCTTGCCCGTGAACTCGGCCGGGAGGCGCCGGAACGCGTCGGGGTTCTGGTCGACGATCGCGACCGAGTGGCCGCTGGCCTCGAACGACTGGGCGAGCGTCGCGCCGACGCGACCGCAGCCCATGATGACGAAGTGCACGCCACGAACGCTATACCGCCGGGGGCTGCTCGCGCGCGCCCCGGGACGACGGCGTGCGGGCGCGGGAAGTCGTCCGGCCCGGCGGGGCGCGACCTCGCCCTGGCGGGCATAGCATGATGCCTCGTGTCGGAGATCGCTGATGCCGCGAAGCGGCTGCTCGTCGGACGCCCCGTGCGGAGCGACCGGCTGGGCCACACGCTGCTTCCCAAACGCATCGCGCTGCCCGTGTTCGCGTCCGACGCCCTGTCGTCCGTGGCGTACGCCCCCGACGAGATCCTCCTGACCCTGGCCCTCGCCGGCCTGACCGCGACGATGATCTCGCCCTGGGTGGGCCTCGCGGTCGTGGTCGTGCTGCTCACCGTCGTCGCGTCGTACCGCCAGAACGTGCGCGCATACCCCTCGGGCGGCGGGGACTACGAGGTCGCGACCGTCAACCTCGGCCCCACGGCGGGCGTGGGGGTCGCGTCGGCGCTCATGGTCGACTACGTCCTGACGGTGGCGGTGTCGATCTCGTCGGGCGCGCAGTACGCGGCGAGCGCGATCCCCGCGCTGCGCGGCCACGAGGCGATCTTCGCGATCGCGCTCGTCGTCCTCCTGACGCTGGTCAACCTCCGGGGCGTCAAGGAGTCCGGGTCGTTCTTCGCGATCCCGGTCTACCTGTTCATGTTCGCCATCGGTTCGACGGCGGTCGTCGGGTTCTTCCGGCACGTCACAGGGACGCTGCCACCGGCCGAGAGCGCCGACCTGGAGATCGTCGCGGAGAACAGCTTCGACCAGGGGCTCATGGGGATCGCCGGGGCCTTCCTCATCGCGCGCGCGTTCGCGTCCGGGTGCGCGGCGCTCACCGGCGTCGAGGCGATCAGCAACGGCGTGCCGGCCTTCCGCAAGCCCAAGTCGCGCAACGCCGCGACGACGCTCGCGCTGCTCGGCGGCATCTCCGCCACGATGATGATCGCGATCCTCCTGCTGGCGAGCGCGACCGGCGTCCACTACGTGGAGGACCCGCACACCCAGCTCACGCTCGACGGGCAGCCTCTCCCTGAGGACTACGTGCAGCACCCCGTGATCGGGCAGCTCGCCGAGTCCGTGTTCGCGGGCTTCCCGATCGCGTTCTACGTCGTGTCCGTGGTGACCGGTCTGATCCTCGTCCTCGCGGCGAACACGGCTTTCAACGGGTTCCCCGTGCTCGGCTCGATCCTCGCGAAGGACGGCTACCTGCCGCGTCAGCTCCACACGCGCGGCGACCGGCTCGCGTTCTCGAACGGCATCGTCACGCTCGCGGTCGCGGCGATCGTGCTCATCTGGGCCTTCGACGCCGAGGTGACACGGCTCATCCAGCTCTACATCGTGGGCGTCTTCGTGTCGTTCACCCTGTCGCAGCTCGGCATGGTCCGGCACTGGACCCGCGCACTGCGCACCGAGCACCAGCCGCGCGAGCGGTCGCGCATGCGGCGCTCGCGGGTCGTCAACACCGTGGGGCTCGCGATGACCGGCACGGTGCTCGTCATCGTGCTCATCACGAAGTTCACGCACGGCGCCTGGATCGCGATCCTCGCCATGGCGATCGTGTTCGTCCTCATGAAGTCGATCCGCAAGCACTACGACACCGTGCGGGACGAGCTCGCGCTCGGTGACGACCTCACGACGGCGAGGGCGCTGCCGAGCCGCGTGCACGCGATCGTGCTCGTGTCGAAGATCCACAAGCCGACCCTGCGGGCGCTGTCCTACGCGCGCGCGTCGCGGCCGTCGGTGCTCGAGGCGGTCACGGTGGGCGTCGACGCGGAGGATGTCGAGGACCTCATGCAGCAGTGGGAGGAGCTCGACCTCCCGGTGCCGCTGCGCGTGCTCGACTCGCCGTTCCGCGAGATCACCCGCCCGGTCCTGTCCTACGTGCGCTCGGTGCGACGCGAGTCGCCGCGCGATCTCGTCGTCGTGTACATCCCCGAGTACGTGGTCGGCCACTGGTGGGAGCAGCTCCTGCACAACCAGAGCGCGCTGCGTCTCAAGGGCCGCCTGCTGTTCACGCCCGGCGTCGTGGTCGCGTCCGTGCCGTGGCAGCTCTCGTCGACGCAGGGCCAGACCGGCCTCGAGGGCGAGGGGTACCGCCAGCGCTTCCCGGGCTACTGACGTTCCAGGGCTGCTGACGACGGTCGGCGGCGCGTCCGGGATACTGGACGCATGCCGTCCTCCTCGCGTGGTCCTGCCGTGCCCTCCGACCGACCGTCCGACCGCCCCTCCGACGGTCCCTCCGAAGGTGCCGGCGCGCGCCCCCGCAAGCAGGCCCCTCGAGGTCGCGGCCGCGGTGAGCGGCCGACACGACAGTCGCCGCGCGCGAACGCTCGACCTGAGGTGGAGATCGAGCTCGAGCTCGAGATCGGCCCCGTCGCCCACGGTGGTCACTGCGTCGCGCGGCACGACGGTCGCGTGGTGTTCGTCCGGCACACGCTCCCGGGCGAGCGCGTCCGGGCGATCGTCACCGAGGCGGGGGAGGACGCGAAGTTCTGGCGCGCGGACGCCGTCGAGGTGCTGGAGGCCTCGCCCGACCGCGTGCCGTCCGTCTGGCCGGAGGCCGGGCCGGGCGGTGTCGGTGGCGGCGAGCTCGCGCACGTCGCCCTGCCGGCACAGCGGCGGTGGAAGCGCGACGTGCTCGCCGAGCAGCTGCGCCGCCTGGCGGGCATCGACCTCGACGCGTCTCACCCTCAGGTAGAGGTCGAGGGCCTGCCGGGCGACGACGAGCGCGGCGGGCTCGGGTACCGCACGCGCATCGACCTCGTGGCCGACGACGCGGGCCGGGCCGGGATGCACCGGTTCCGCTCGCACGACGTCCTCGCGCTGGAGGCGATGCCGCTCGCGACCGACGAGGTCGCCGAGCTCGCCACCCACGAGAAGGTCTGGTCGCGCCGGTGGCGGCCCGGGACGCGGCTCGAGCTCGTCGCCCCGCCGGGGACTGCGCCCGTCCTGCTGGTCGACGGCGAGCCGTGGCGCGGCGGGTCGCTCGACCAGCGCGACAACGCGCGCCGCAGCGTCACCGAGCAGGTCGAGGTGGGTGACCGCACGTACGAGTTCCGCGTGGCGGCCGACGGTTTCTGGCAGGTCCACCGGCACGCGCCGGCGACGCTCACGCAGGCGGTGCTCGACGGCGTCGGCGACGTCACGGGTGCACGCGTGCTCGACCTGTACTCGGGCGCCGGCCTGTTCACGTCGCCGCTCGCGGCCGCGGTCGGCCCGTCGGGGGCCGTCGTGGCGATCGAGGGCGACGAGCGGGCGGTGCGCGACGCGCGGCGCAACGCGCACGGTCTCGACCAGGTCGACCTCCGGCACGGGCCGGTCGAGCACGTGCTCAGGGCCGACGAGACAGGCGCCGACGTCGTCGTGCTCGACCCGCCGCGCGTGGGCGCGGGCCGCAAGGTGGTCGACACGATCGCGGCACGTCGCCCGTCCCGCGTCGTGTACGTCGCGTGCGACCCGGCGGCGCTGGCGCGCGACGTCTCCTACCTCGCGGGCCACGGCTACGCGCTCGACTCGCTGCGCGCCTTCGACCTCTTCCCGCACACGCACCACCTCGAGGCCGTCGCCGTCTTCACGCGGTGAGGACCGAGTCTCCGGGCGGCCTCCGCTCCTGCTCCGCAGGGCCAGCAGGGGGACACTGGAGGCAGGACGCGAGGGGAGGCGGTGCGATGTTGAGCGACGACGTGCGGGAGATCGTCGGGGTCGGTGTCCTCCTGGCGAACGGACGGCTCGCCGGGCGGAGCTTCGCGACGCGCGCGGAGGCGGAGGCGGAGGCGTGGGCGCGGCCCGAGGAGGGGGAGCAGGTCGTCGAGCTCAACCTCCTGTGCGACTGCGACCTGTGAGCCTGCCCTCCGGACGTGCGGGGTGGGCAGGCCATATATCTTGACGTCAAGATATATGGGGTATGCTGGTCGCGGTGCAGGTCGCAGCGGGTCGTGGACGAGCCGCCGACCACCGCACCGGTCGCCCCGAGGGATCCGGCCGGAGCGGCGCGCCGGCCCGGCGTAGTCTGGGCGAAGCCCCCTGAACCATGGCATCCGTGCCACCGTCTCGCCACGAAGGAGCTACGAGTGAGCAGCGTCGACACGTTCGGGTCGAAGGGAACGCTGGAGGTCGGTGAGAACTCGTACGAGATCTTCCGGCTGTCCGCCGTCGAGGGTGTCGAGCGCCTCCCGTACAGCCTGAAGATCCTCGCCGAGAACCTCCTGCGCACGGAGGACGGCGCCAACATCACGGCGGACCACGTCCGCGCGATCGCGTCGTGGGACCCCGCCGCGCAGCCGGACACCGAGATCCAGTTCACGCCCGCGCGCGTGATCATGCAGGACTTCACGGGCGTGCCGTGCGTCGTCGACCTCGCCACGATGCGTGAGGCCGTCGCCGAGCTCGGCGGCGACCCGTCGCGCATCAACCCGCTCGCGCCGGCCGAGATGGTCATCGACCACTCCGTCCAGATCGACGTCGCGGGCCGCGCGGACGCGTTCGAGCGCAACGTCGAGTTCGAGTACCAGCGCAACCACGAGCGCTACCAGTTCCTGCGCTGGGGCCAGACGGCGTTCGACGACTTCAAGGTCGTCCCCCCGGGCACCGGCATCGTGCACCAGGTCAACATCGAGTACCTCGCGCGCACCGTCATGACCCGTGAGGTCTCCGTGAACGGGGAGGCGCCGGTGCTCCGGGCCTACCCCGACACGTGCGTCGGCACCGACTCGCACACGACCATGGTCAACGGCCTCGGCGTGCTCGGCTGGGGCGTCGGCGGCATCGAGGCCGAGGCGGCCATGCTCGGCCAGCCGGTCTCGATGCTCATCCCGCGCGTCGTCGGCTTCAAGCTCAACGGCGCGATCCCCGCGGGCGTCACCGCGACGGACGTCGTGCTCACGATCACCCAGATGCTGCGCCAGCACGGCGTCGTCGGGAAGTTCGTCGAGTTCTACGGCGCGGGCGTGGCCCAGGTGCCGCTCGCGAACCGCGCGACCATCGGCAACATGAGCCCCGAGTTCGGCTCGACCGCCGCGATCTTCCCGATCGACGGCGTGACGCTCGACTATCTGCGTCTCACCGGCCGCAGCGACGAGCAGGTCGCACTCGTCGAGGCGTACGCCCAGGAGCAGGGCCTGTGGCTCGACCCGACCGACCCGAGCTACCTCGAGCCGGTGTTCTCCGAGTACCTCGAGCTCGACCTCTCGACGGTCGTGCCGTCGATCGCCGGCCCGAAGCGTCCGCAGGACCGCATCGAGCTCGGCGAGGCGAAGGAGTCGTTCGCCTCGGCGATCCTCGACTACGTCGACGCGCAGGAAGCGGCGCCGTTCACGGGCCTCGACGAGTCGGTCGACGAGACGTTCCCCGCGTCCGACCCGATCGCCGCCGCTGCGCACGACAACGAGTCCGACCACCCGGTCGCACCCGGTCACGGGGACAGCGCGAAGCGCCCGCACAAGGTCGTCCCCGTCACGCTCGCAGACGGCACGACGACCGAGCTCGACCACGGGCACGTCGTCATCGCGTCGATCACGTCGTGCACGAACACGTCGAACCCGTCGGTCATGCTGGCCGCCGCGCTGCTCGCGAAGAACGCGGTCGACCGCGGGCTCGCGTCCAAGCCGTGGGTCAAGACGTCGATGGCGCCGGGTTCGCAGGTCGTGACGAACTACTACGAGAAGTCCGGCATGTGGCCGTACCTCGAGAAGCTCGGCTTCCACCTCGTCGGCTACGGCTGCGCGACGTGCATCGGCAACTCGGGTCCGCTCGCCGAGGAGATCTCGGCGTCGGTCAACGAGCACGACCTCTCGGTCGTCTCGGTGCTGTCGGGCAACCGCAACTTCGAGGGTCGTATCAACCCCGACGTGAAGATGAACTACCTCGCGTCGCCGCCGCTGGTCATCGCGTACGCGCTCGCCGGCACGATGGACTTCGACTTCGAGGCCGAGCCGCTGGGCATCGACCCGCACGGCGAGCCCGTCTTCCTCCAGGACATCTGGCCGTCGCCGGAGGACGTCCAGGCGACGATCGACTCGTCGATCGACCGGGACATGTTCACCAAGGACTACGCCGACGTCTTCACGGGCGACGACCGGTGGCGCGCGCTCGAGACGCCCGAGGGCGACACGTTCGAGTGGGACCAGGAGTCGACCTACGTCCGCAAGCCCCCGTACTTCGAGGGCATGCAGGCCGAGCCGGCTCCGGTCGCGGACATCACCGGCGCCCGCGTGCTGGCGAAGCTCGGCGACTCGGTCACCACGGATCACATCAGCCCCGCGGGTGCGATCAAGGCGGACTCGCCGGCCGGCACGTACCTCGCCGAGCACGGCGTGGGCCGTCGCGACTTCAACTCCTACGGCTCGCGCCGCGGGAACCACGAGGTCATGATCCGCGGCACGTTCGCGAACATCCGCCTGCGCAACCAGCTCCTCGACAACGTCGAGGGCGGGTACACGTTCAACTTCGTCAAGGACGCGCAGGACACGATCTACGACGCCGCGCAGGACTACGCCGCGCAGGGCACGCCGCTCGTCATCCTCGGCGGCAAGGAGTACGGCTCCGGCTCGTCGCGCGACTGGGCGGCCAAGGGCACCGCGCTCCTCGGCGTCAAGGCGGTCATCACGGAGAGCTTCGAGCGCATCCACCGCTCGAACCTCATCGGCATGGGCGTCCTGCCGCTGCAGTTCCCGGCGGGCGAGAACGCCGCGTCGCTCGGCCTCGACGGCACCGAGACGTTCGACGTCACCGGCGTCACGGCGCTCAACGAGGGCACCACCCCCTCGACGGTCAAGGTCACGGCCACGAAGGGCGACGGCACGAGCGTCGAGTTCGACGCCGTCGTGCGCATCGACACGCCCGGCGAGGCGGACTACTACCGCAACGGCGGCATCCTGCAGTACGTGCTCCGGTCGCTCGTCGCCTGAGACCGGAGTGCAGCCCAGGGTGAGGGCCGAGGAACGAGGCACTCGCCCGCAACGGAACGCAGGTCTCGGGCGACCGGCAGGTCTCGTCGCCTGAGGTCGGACGACGCACACGCACCCCCGGCGGGGCGCTCACCTCTCGAGGTGGGCGCCCCGCCGTCGTCTGCGAGGCCCTGGTTGCTCGGTCCCCGGAGAGGACTCACGCGGGGAGCCACGCGACCGCGACGCACGCGAGCAGGTACAGCGCCTGCTCGACCATGCGGCGCCTCACGGGGGTCACGGGCCGGCCGGCGAGCCGTGCTCCCTGACGGGCGGCCCAGACGTTGGCGGGCGTCATGGCGACCAGGAGCAGGGCGAGGCACACGGCGGCGGCGCGCGACGTCGCCGGGACGAGGAGGCCGACGGCGCCGACCACCTCGAGCACGCCGGTGAGGGCGACGAGGAACGCGGGTGCGGGCAGCCGGGTCGGCACCATCGCCTCGAGGCCCGCACGGACGTGGGGGACGAGCCGGCCGGAGGCGGTGAGGAGGAAGAGCGCCGCGAGCCCGCAGCACAGGGCGGTGCGCCAGTCGTCGAGGACGTCGACGCCGAGAGCGCCGACGGTGCGGGCGGCACCGGTGACGAGAACGAGGACCAGGGGGAGCGGGATCGACACGGGCATCCAATCTTGACACCGGCAAGTTCTGACCTGGCCACCTCACCATCGTTCCGATATCTTGTCAACGACAAGATTGGAGCGACATGGCCTACCACCACGGGGACCTCCGCCGCGCCCTGCTCGCCGAGGCGGCCGACGTCGTCGCCGAGCACGGACCGTCGGCGCTGAGCCTGCGGGACCTCGCGCGCCGCGCCGGCGTCTCGCACGCGGCCCCGGCGCACCACTTCGGGGACAAGGTCGGAGTGCTCACGGCGCTCGCGGCGGAGGGCCACCGCCTCCTCGCGCTCGCCCTCGAGCAGGCCGGGCAGGCAGGTCGGGGCCTGCTGGGGGCGGGGCTCGCGTACGTCGACTTCGCCGTGGCGCACCCCGGGCACTTCGCAGTGATGTTCGGCCGCGGCCTGGTCCACGACGACGACGCGGAGCTCGTCGCCGCGCAGGCGCGCAGCGGCGCCGTGCTGCAGCGCGCGGCGCCCGAACCCGTCGCGGCACGCGCCGCGTGGTCGGTCGTGCACGGCTTCGCGGCCCTCTGGCTCGCCGGGGCGATCACGGGCGAGGACGCCACGGCGGTGGCCGAGCCCGTGCTCGCACGAGCGCTCGCCGGCCTGGCACCGGACGAGCGGACGTCCGACGGGCGCGACTGAGGCCCGCCTCTTGTGCGCCGTGCGTCCACGAGTCAGGCTGACGGCATGGCCGCGAGCGAGAACACGACCCAGCCCACCGGCGCCGACGTCTCGGCTTTCCTCGCGTCCGTCGAGCACCCCGTGCGGCGTCGCGACGCGCAGCGCCTCGTCGAGCTCATGAACCGGGTCACCGGTGAGCCGCCGCGGTTGTGGGGCCCGTCGATCGTCGGCTTCGGCTCCTACCACTACCGGTACGCGAGCGGCCGCGAGGGCGACATGGCCGCGGTCGGGTTCTCGCCGCGCAAGGCCGCGACGACGCTCTACCTCACGGACGGCGTCGACGAGCACGCCGAGCTGCTCGCGCGGCTCGGACCGCACACGGTCGGCAAGGCCTGCGTCTACGTCAAGGACCTCGCCGACGTGGACCTCGACGTGCTCGCCGAGATGGTGCGGCGGTCGTACGCGACGCTCACCGGGACGCCTGCGTTCGGCAAGCGACTCTCGGGGCCGTCGGCGAGCGCACCCTCCACCTGACGCGCCCGGCTGGCGTGTCGCCCCGATCGTCCCGAGCGCGCGCGGCCGGCCGGTCGTCATCCTTCGGCGAGGACCTGTGCGCGGTCAGAGCGGGGCGTCGAGCGTCCGGGTGCGGTCCCAGGGCTCGGTCCAGCCGAGCCGGTCGAACAGCGCGTCGAGGATCCCGCCCGTGAACCCCCACACGAGGTGCTCGCGGCCGTCGGCCACGACGAGGAAGCCAGGGCTCTTGTGCACGCGCCGGTCGCGCCGCACGGTGACGGTCCGGCGCCGGTCCGGAGCGAGGAGGTCGGCCACGGGGACGCGGAACACGTGCGCCGACTCGGCGACGTCGACGGCGCGCACGGGCGTCGGGCGTGACCACCACCCGAGCACCGGGGTGACGACGTGGTTGCTCACGGGCACGGGCAGCTCGCCCAGCGTGCCGAGCACGTCCACCCCGGAACGGTCGAGGCCCGTCTCCTCGACGGCCTCGCGCAGCGCCGCGTCGACGGGACCGTCGTCGCCGGGGTCGATGCGCCCGCCGGGGAAGGCGACCTGCCCGGGGTGGTGGCCGAGCGTCGCGGCGCGCGCGAGGAGCAGCACGTCGAGGTCGCGTGGCACCGCGCGCGCCCGGTGCTCGGCGGGCACGCCGTCGAGCGCCCCGAACAGCAGAAGCACGGCCGCGGGCCGGGCACGCTCGTCGAGCGTGCCGACCGCGTGCCGCCACGGCGCGGGCCAGGCACCGCCGTCGGCGGCGAGCGCGGCGAGCTGCTCGCGCGCGGGCACGGCCGTCACCAGCTCACCGGGAGCGGTCGGCCCTCCTCGTAGCCGGCGGCGGACTGGATGCCGACGACGGCGCGCTCGGCGAACTCCGCGAGGCTCGTCGCGCCGGCGTAGGTCGCCGAGCTGCGCAGGCCGGACGTGATCTCGTCGAGCAGGTCCTCGACGCCCGGGCGGTGCGGGTCGAGGAACATGCGGCTGGAGCTGATGCCCTCCTCGTAGAGCGCCTTGCGGGCCCGGTCGAACGGCGAGCCGCCCGCGGTGCGCGCGGCGACGGCGCGTGCGGACGCCATGCCGAAGCTCTCCTTGTAGAGGCGGCCCGTGCCGTCGTCGTGCAGGTCGCCGGGGGACTCGTACGTGCCGGCGAACCAGGAGCCGATCATCACCTGCGACGCGCCCGCGGCGAGCGCGAGGGCGACGTCGCGCGGGTGGCGCACGCCGCCGTCGGCCCACACGTGCTTGCCGAGCTCGCGCGCCGCGGCGGCGCACTCGAGGACCGCGGAGAACTGCGGGCGCCCGACGGCGGTCATCATGCGCGTCGTGCACATCGCGCCAGGGCCCACGCCGACCTTGATGATGTCGGCGCCCGCGGCGACGAGGTCGCGCACGCCGTCAGCGGTCACGACGTTGCCCGCGACGACCGGGACGTCCGGGCCGACCGAGCGCACGGCGTCGAGCGCCTGGAGCATCTTGGCCTGGTGGCCGTGCGCCGTGTCGACGACGAGCACGTCGACACCGGCTGCGAGCAGCTCCTTCGCCTTGGCCGCGACGTCGCCGTTGATCCCGACGGCGGCCCCGACCCGCAGGCGGCCCTGCGCGTCGAGCGCGGGGGAGTACACCGAGGAGCGCAGCGCACCCTTGCGTGTGAGGACGCCGAGCAGCGCGCCGTCGCGGGTGACCGGCGCGACCTTGAGTCGCGCGCCGTGGAGCTGGTCGAACGCCGCCTCGAGCCCGGACCGGCCGCCGTCGAGCACGGACGCGTCGAGGACGAGCGGGTCGGTCGTCATGACCTGGTGGACCTGCGTGAAGCGGTCGACGTCGGCGCAGTCGGCCTCCGTGACGACACCGACCGGGCGGCCGTCGTCGACGACCACCGCGGCGCCGTGCGCGCGCTTGCCGATGAGCGTCAGGGCCGTGTGCACGGTGTCGTGGGGGCCCACGACGACCGGCGTCTCGATGACGGGGTCCTTGGACTTCACGTCCGCCACGACGTCGGCGACGACGTCCGTGGGAACGTCCTGCGGGATGATCGCGATGCCGCCGCGGCGCGAGATCGTCTCGGCCATGCGACGGCCGGCGACGGCGGTCATGTTGGCCACGACGAGCGGGACCGTCGTGCCCGTGCCGTCGTCGGACGACAGGTCGACGTCGAAGCGCGACGCGACCTCGGAGCGCGACGGGACGAGGAACACGTCGCCGTAGGTGAGGTCGGTCGCGGGGGTCTGTCCGGGCAGGAAGCGCATGCCTCCATCCTACGAGGTCACGGGGATCGATTGTCCGCACAGCGGAAGGACGATTCCATCGACACGCGGGTGCGTGCGGCCAGGACCGGAGTGTGCGTCAATGGCGTGAAGGTCCCGTCGCTCCGCGCACCGTTGCGCGGGACACCCGCCCGGAGCGCCTAGAGTTGCTCGGGCTGGTCGCACGGGAACGGAACGGGAGCACTGCATGAGCCTGCTGAGCACGATCACCTCGCCGGAGGACGTGCAACGGCTGACACCGGGGCAGGCGCGACAGCTCGCCGCCGAGATCCGCGCGTTCCTCGTCGACTCCGTCTCGCGCACGGGCGGGCACCTCGGGCCGAACCTCGGCGTCGTCGAGCTCACGCTCGCGATGCACCGCGTGTTCTCCTCGCCCACGGACACCTTCGTGTTCGACACGGGTCACCAGTCCTACGTGCACAAGCTGCTCACGGGCCGCCAGGACTTCTCGGCGCTGCGCAAGAAGGACGGCCTCTCGGGGTACCCCTCGCGGGCCGAGTCGGAGCACGACGTCGTCGAGAACTCGCACGCGTCGACCGCGCTGTCGTGGGGCGACGGCATCGCGAAGGCGAACGTCGTGCGCGGCCTCACCGACCGGCACGTCGTCGCGGTGATCGGCGACGGCGCCCTCACGGGCGGCATGGCCTGGGAGGCTCTCAACAACATCGCCGAGTCCCAGGACCGGCGCCTCGTCATCATCGTCAACGACAACGGGCGCTCCTACTCGCCGACCATCGGCGGGCTCGCGCACCACCTGTCGACGCTGCGCACGACGCACGGCTACGAGAGCTTCCTCGAGTGGGGCAAGCGCACGCTCACCCGGTCCGGCGCGCCCGGCCGGTTCGCGTACGAGTGGCTGCACGGCCTGAAGAAGGGCCTCAAGGACGTCGTCGCGCCGCAGGGCATGTTCGAGGACCTCGGCATCAAGTACGTCGGCCCGGTCGACGGGCACGACGTCGAGGCCATGGAGCACGCGCTGCGCCGGGCCAAGGCGTACGGCGCGCCCGTCATCGTGCACGCGATCACCGAGAAGGGCCGCGGCTACACGCCCGCGGAGCAGGACGTCGCCGACCGCTTCCACGCCGTCGGCAAGATCCACCCCGAGACCGGGCTGCCGGTCGCGCCCTCGCGCTTCGGCTGGACGAGCGTCTTCGCCGACGAGATCGTGCAGATCGGCCGCCGCCGGTCCGACGTCGTCGCGATCACCGCCGCCATGCTCGAGCCCGTCGGGCTCAAGCCGTTCGCGCAGGCGTTCCCCGAGCGCACGTTCGACGTCGGCATCGCGGAGCAGCACGCTGCCACCTCCGCGGCGGGGATGGCGTTCGCGGGCCTGCACCCCGTCGTCGCCGTGTACGCGACGTTCCTCAACCGCGCGTTCGACCAGGTCCTCATGGACGTCGCCCTGCACAGGGCGGGCGTGACGTTCGTGCTCGACCGCGCCGGCATCACGGGCGACGACGGCGCGAGCCACAACGGCATGTGGGACATGGCGATGCTGCGCATCGTGCCCGGGCTGCGGCTCGCCGCGCCGCGCGACGAGACCACGCTCCGCACCGCGCTGCGCGAGGCCGTGGACGTCGACGACGCCCCGACCGTCGTGCGCTACCCCAAGGGCGCGCTCGCCGACGCGCTGCCTGCCGTGGACACCGTCGACGGCGTGGACCTGCTCGCCGTGCCCGGCGACGCGTCGACGACCCCGGCCGGCGCCCCGTCGCGCAGCCGTGTCCTGCTCGTCGGACCGGGCTCGATGGCGCGTGTCGCCCTCGGCGCGGCCGAGTCGCTCACGGCGCACGGCGTGGACGTCACCGTCGCGTCGCCGACGTGGGTCCTGCCGGTGCCCAGCGCGCTCGTCAAGCTCGCGGGCGAGCACGACCTCGTGGTGAGCGTCGAGGACGGCGTCGCCGACGGCGGCGTCGGCTCGCTGCTCGCCCAGCGCGCGCTCGAGTCGGGCGTGCGGACGCCCGTGCACGCCCTCGGCCTGCCGGCGCAGTTCCTCGACCACGCGACGCGCGACCAGGTCGCCTCGGCGCACCGCCTCACGGCGGCCGACGTCGCGCGCGACGTCCTCGACGCGCTCGCGGCCGGCGCGTGATCTGGCTCGTCGACCTCGACAACACGCTCGTCGGGCGGGACGACGCCTTCGCCGCCTGGGCGCGCCGCGCCGTCGCCGAGGCGGGCGGCGACGCGAGCGACGTCGCGGCCATCGTCGCCGCCGACCGGGGCGGCCACGCCCCGAAGCGGGACGTGGCGCGCGTGATCGTCGACCGGCTGGGCGGCGGCGACGACCTGGACGCGGTCGTCGCGCGGTTCCGCCGCGGCATCCTCGAGCACGTCCGCGCGTACCCGGGCGTGCTCGACGCGCTCGACGCGCTGCGCGCCGCGGGCGAGCGCGTCGTCGTCGTGACGAACGGCACGTCCGCCCAACAGCGCGGCAAGATCGTGCGCTGCGGCGTCGAGCCGCACGTGGACGCGGTCGTCGTGTCCGACGAGGAGGGCGTGGCCAAGCCCGACCCGCGGCTCCTCGAGATCGCGCTCGAGCGGATCGGCGCGACGGACGTCGACCGCACGCAGGTCTGGATGGTCGGCGACGCTCCCCACCTCGACGTCGCGGCGGGTCGGGCAGCCGGCGTGCGCACGGCGTGGGTGTCGCACGGGCACCAGTGGACCGATGGCGCGGAGCCCGACGTCACGGGCACCACCACGATCGACACGCTCGCGCTCGTGGCGTCGACAGCCGCGACGGTCTGACCGGTAGGTCCCTCGACCGCTGCCCCGTCGATCCGCCGTCCTCAGGAGTGCGTGACCTCGACGGCGCGCTCGACGACGGCGCGCAGGTCGCCGCGGGCCTCGGCGTGCCAGGCGCGCTGGCGCGCCGCGCCGTTCCCGCCCGACCAGAGGCGGCCGAGCAGCTCGGTGACGGTGTCCAGGTCGCCCGCGTCGACGAGCGCGTCGCGCACGTGCGCGACGAGCAGCCCGATGACGTCGTGAGCCGGTGCGGGCCGCCAGGTGAGCGGAGACACCAGGTCCTCGGCCAGGCCGGAGCGCCCGGCTCGCCAGGACGACGTGCGCAGGATCTCGGGACGCAGCTCGGGAGCGGGGGTGCCCGCCGCGGCGTCACGCGCGGCGGTCTCGACGAGCCCGCGGCTCAGCGCGGCGACCAGCGTCGCGGTGTCGGGGTCGAGGCACACGTCGGCGATGCGGATCTCGACGGTCGGGTAGCGCGACGACAGGCGTGCGTCGAAGTAGACCATCTTCTCGTCGAGGATCGTGCCGGTCGCGACGAGCGCGTCGACGGCGTCGCGGTACGCCGCGGGAGTGCCGAACGCCCGGGCCGGGCCCGACGTCGGCCAGCGGGCCCAGACCTGCGAGCGGAAGCTCGCGTACCCGCTGTCCTCCCCCTGCCAGAAGGGCGAGTTCGTGCTCAGCGCGAGGAGCGTCGAGAGCCAGGGGCCGATCCGGTCCAGCACGGCCACGCCCTCGGCGTCGTCCGCGACGGCGACGTGCACATGGCACCCGCTCGTGAGCTGCTCGCGCGCCGTGAGGCCAAAGGCGGCACGGGCCTCGAGGTAGCGCAGTCGCGACACGGTCGTGCCCTCGAACGGCAGGGGGGACGTCGAGAGCGCGGCGACGCGGGCGCCGACGCGGTCCGCGGCCTCCTGGGCGCGCCGACGGCCGTCGCGGATCTCGGTCGCGAGAGCCTCGAGCTCGCGGTGGGGGTGGGTCGCGGTCTCGAGCTGCTCCTCCATGAACTCCGACTCGAGCGAGCCCGTGCCCCCGCCCTTGTCGTCGACCCCCGACGCCTCGAGCGCCTCGCCCGCACGGGCGACCGGACGTCCGTCGTCGCCGACCAGCAGGAACTCTTCCTCGACACCCACAGTGCGCTTCACCCGGGAAGTGTCACACGGAAGCCTGATCCACGTGCGGCCAGAGCGGTGGGGCCTGGGTGCCGCCGTAGACTGCCCGCGTGCCGGCTCCTGTCATCTGTGCTCACGACCCGCGATGGACGACTGCGGCGCGGCGGTGGTCGGAGCAGATCGCCCGGTCGACGGCCCGCCTGGAAGGGGCCGACGCGTTCGTGCACGAGCACATCGGCTCCACCGCGGTGCCGGGCCTCGCCGCGAAGCCGATCATCGACCTGCAGGTGCGCTCGTCGCCGCTGCCGTCGGAGGCCGCGCTCCTGGAGGTGCTCGGTCCCCTCGGGTTCTCGATCGCGCGCGGCTCGCGTCCGGACTCCCCGGGCGTGTACCGCGACATCCCGCGCCCGGGCGCCGACCCGGACCCGGCCAGGTACGTCAAGAGGCTGCTCACGCATCCCGGGAACGACGGCGAACCGCCCGTCATCCTGCACGTGCGCCTTCTCGACTCGCCGTTCGGCGACTACGTGGTCGACTTCCGCGACTGGCTGCGCGCCGAACCCGCCGAGGCGGCCGCCTACGAGGCGACCAAGCGCGGTCTCGCCGCGCGCCACGCCGACGCGGACGACTACGACGACTACGACGACTACACGCGCGAGAAGACCGCGTTCCTCGACGAGGCGCAGCCGAGGATGGAGCGGTGGCTCACCGCGCGCGTCCCCGAGGGCGATCCTCGCTGACCCGGTACTCCCTGCGAGGCGGGTTCGTCGCACTCCTGCACCACGGTGTGCTCGTCGTCGAGGATCCTGCCAGCGAGGCGATCCTCTCGGAGCAGGACCCGGAGCGACAGTCGTTCGACGTCGACGATGGATCGATCCTCATCCGTGTACGCGTCGCGGTCGACGGCCCCGTCGAGGTCGAGGTCCACGACGTCGTCGATGGCGCTGACGAGGTAACCGCCGGTCTCGTCCGCGTCGTCGAGACGAGTGTCGCCACGCCGGATGACACGGTGCGTGTCCACGACCCCGAGGAACGCGTCTCGTTGATCGTGCAGTCCGAGCGGGAAGACTTCGGGACGCCTCTTCGCGTCAGGGTGCTCGTCGACGACGTCGAGGACGCCGGGCGCGTCGTCGTCCTGTTTGGATGAACCGGTTCGCGACGGTGCCTGTGGACGCGTAGCCGAGAACAGCGCCCCCATTGCTCTCGGTTCTGCAAACAAGCGAGAATAACGGCGGATGATGTTCTCGGTGAGGAGCACACGTGACGCAGCCCCACCACCCCCCCCGGGCCATTTCACGTTCCCTTCCCATCAGCGCGAGACGCTGCCCTGGGCGCCGAACAACGGGCGCAGGTCCGAGATCCGCGAGTACACCGCGTCCATCCCGCCGACCATCGCCCACCTGCCCCTGGTCGCCTCGCCCGAGCTCACCGAGGCGAGCCGCACCGCTCTGGTGGACATCGCCGTCCTCGAGCGGACGTACGCCGATCAGGTCGCCACCCTCGAACCCTTCCTGCTACGCACGGAGGCCATCGCGTCCTCCCGGATCGAGGGGGAGCTGACGACCGTCGACCAGCTGGCGCGGGCGCAGTACGGGATGAGCGCACCCAAGACCGCTCGCACCGTCAAGGGCGCCATCGACGGATTGAACCTGCTCGTCACACGGGCGGGCGACGGCGTAGACCTGGACGACATCCTCGCCGCACACCGACCGCTCATGGCCGACGACGTCGACGAGAAGTGTTACGCCGGCCAGCTGCGCCAGGTTCAGAACTGGATCGGCGGATCCAACCGCTCGCCGCTCGGGGCCGTGCATGTCCCACCCACGGCCGGGCGCGTGCCCGAGCTCATGGACGACCTGATCGCCTTCATGCGCCGCACCGACGTCGACCCGGTCCTGCACGCGGCCGTCGCCCACGCCCAGTTCGAGTCCATCCACCCGTTCACTGACGGCAACGGGCGCGTCGGGCGCTCGCTCATCAACGGCGTATGGCGGTACCGCGGCGTCACCACCCGCATGGCTGTCCCGGTTGCTTCGGCGATCGTCGCTGACCGTGAGCAGTATTTCGAGCTTGTCAACGGCTATCGTTCCGGTGACGTCGAGCCGTTCGCGCTCTACCTGGCCGACGCGACCGCCCGTGCTGCCGAGGAGGCTGCTGTCTCCGCCGAGCGTCTGATCGCGCTGCCCGACCAGTGGCGCGAGCGTGTGCGCCCGCGCAGTGGCTCCGCGGCCGCCACGCTGTTGCCGCTGCTGCCGAGCCACCCGATCGTCGATGCCCACGACGTCGCTCACCTGACCGGCGCGTCCCAGGCCCGCGCCTACGCCGCGATCGAGCGGCTGGTCGGCAACGGCGTGCTGCGCCCGATCACACAGTCCAAGCGGGACATGGCGTGGGCCGCCGGCGAGGTCCTCGACGAGGCCGACCTGATGGTGGACCGCCTCCGCCTCCGCCTGCGCTGACTGCTGACGCGCCGTCGTCGACGCCGAGCGTGCCCGGCTCTTCGTCGATCCCACCGTGACGTCGACCGAGGACGCGCCGGTCGAGCCACGGGCATAGCGTGGCGCCATGACCACACCGGACACCCTGCCCCCGCTCGTCCCGCTGCCCGAGGACTGGTCGACGGCCCTCGCCGTCGTGGCCCATCCCGACGACATGGAGTTCGGTGCGGCCGCCGCCGTCGCGCGCTGGACCGGCCAGGGCAAGCGGGTCGTGTACTGCATGGTGACGAGCGGCGAGGCCGGCATCGACGGGATGGACCCCGACGAGGCGCGCCGCGTGCGCGAGGCGGAGCAGGTCGAGTCCGCGCGCCTCGTGGGCGTCGAGGAGGTCGAGTTCCTCGGCCTGCCCGACGGCGTGCTCGAGTACGGGATCCCGCTGCGCCGCGCGATCGCGGGCGCGATCCGGCGGCACCGGCCCGACGTCGTCGTCACCGGGAACTACCGCGAGACGTTCCCCGGCGGCATGCTCAACCAGGCGGACCACATCGCGACCGGGCGTGCCGTCGTCGACGCGGTACGCGACGCCGGGAACCGGTGGGTGTTCCGGGAGCAGGTCGAGACCGACGCGCTCGAGCCGTGGGGCGGGGTGCGCCAGGTCTGGGTCGCCGCCTCGCCCGACGCCGCGCACGGCGTCGACGTGAGCGCGACGTTCGACGCGGGCGTCGCGTCGCTGCGTGCGCACGCGGCGTACCTCGACGGCCTCGGCTGGGCGGACTTCGACCCCGCCACGTTCCTCGCCTCCATGAGCGCCCCGACGGGTGAGCGGATGGGCGTCACGCACGCGGTCGCGTTCGAGGTGCTGCGCATGGGCTGGGACGACTGACCGGACGGTCGTGCCCGGTCGAGCATGCGGCTGTGGCCCGTCCCCGGGCGGGGACAGGCCACCACCGCATGCTCGGCGGGAGGGTTCAGGCGCGCGCCGCCGCCGGGACGTTCGCGACGCCGTCGGGCAGGAGCCTGCGGCCCAGCACCTTCTCGCTGTACCCCGTGCGGTCGAGGTACGGCGTGATGCCACCGAGGTGGAAGCCCCACCCGGCGCCGAGGATCATGCACAGGTCGATCTGCGACGGGCTCGCGACCACGCCCTCGTCGAGCATGAGCCTGATCTCGGCCGTGAGCGCCGTGAGCACCGAGTCGAGCACGCGGGCCTCGTCGAGCGCCCCCGGGCCACCTGCCTCGCCCGTCCCGAAGACCCGCTGGATCGCCGGGTCGACGGGCTTCGGCAGGCCCTTGGGGGCGTCCAGCACGACGGGGATCTGCTCGTCCACGATGCGCTGGAGGCCGGGAGAGACCGGGAACCGGTCGCCCAGGTCCTCACGCAGCGACGTGAGCACGTGCAGCCCGACCGCCGGGCCGACGAGGTCGAACAGCGCGAACGGCGGCATGGGCAGGCCCAGCGGCGCGACCGCGCGGTCGGCGACCTCGACCGACGTCCCGTTCTCGACCGCCTCGACGATCTTGCCCATGAGCAGGATGAGGAGACGGTTGACGACGAAGCCGGGCCGGTCCGCGACGAGCACCGCGGTCTTGCGCAGCTTCTTCGTCATGGCGAACGCCGTGGCGAGCGCGGCGTCGTCGGTCTTGGCGGCCTGGATGATCTCGACGAGCGGCATCTGCGCGACGGGGTTGAAGAAGTGCATCCCCACCACGCGCTCCGGGTGCTGCAGGTCCCCCGCCATCTCGGTGATCGACAGCGCGGAGGTGTTGGTGAGCAGCACCGCTTCGGGCGAGATCACGCCCTCGAGCTCGGCGAAGACCTTCTTCTTGAGCCCGAGGACCTCCGTGACCGCCTCGATGACGACGTCGCACGACGCGAAGTCCCCGATCTCGGTCGTGCCGTGCACGGACCCGACGATGCGCGCGGCGACGTCCTGCGACATCCGGCCGGTGCGCACGAGCTTCTCGACCGTCGAGCGCACGTACCCGAGGCCCTTGTCCACCCGCTCCTGGTCGAGGTCGCGCATGACGACGGGCACCTGGAGCCGCTGGGCGAACAGGAGGGCGATCTGCGCGGCCATGAGACCCGCACCCACGATGCCGACCCGCGTCACGGGCCGCGCGAGCTTCGCGTCCGGGGCGCCCTGCGGGCGCTTGCCCTGCGAGACGAGCTGGAACGCGTAGACGCTCGCGCGCATCTCGTCGCTCATGATGAGGTCCGCGAGGGCCTCGTCCTCGGCGGCGAACGCCTCGTCCTTCGTCGCGGTCCGCGCCGCGGCGACGAGGTCGAGGGCGCGGTACGGCGCGGGACGCGACCCGGCGACGACGGCATCGAGCTGCGTGCGGGTCGCACCGACGACCGCGTCCCAGACCGGGGCGGGGTCGAGCTCGCGCCGCTCGACGACGATCTCGCCCGCGAGGACCGCGGCGGTCCAGCGCAGCGAGGACTCGAGGAAGTCGGGCGCCTCGAAGATCGCGTCGGCGAGGCCGATCTCGTAGGCCTCCTTCGCCTTGAACGGCTTGTTCGCGGCCGGGCGGGCGAGGATGACGTCCATCGCCTTCTCGACGCCGACGAGCCGCGGGACGAGGTACGCGCCGCCCCAGCCCGGGACGAGCCCGAGGCCGACCTCGGGCAGGGCGAGAGCGGGGGCGTCCGTCGCGACCGTCCGGTAGTCGCAGTTCAGCGCGACCTCGAGCCCGCCGCCGAGCGCCAGGCCGTTGATGTACGCGAACGTCGGCACGCCCATCTCGCCGAGCAGCCGGTAGGCCGCGTGACCGCTGCGCCCGAGCTCGAGCGCCATGTCGTGCGACGTCACGGTCGCGACCTGCAGGAGGTCCGCGCCCGCGGCGAGGAAGTACGGCTTGCCCGTCACGGAGACGGCGACGATCTCGCCGTCGGCGGCGCGCTGCTGCAGCGCGCGCAGGGCCGCCGTGAGCTCCGCGATGCCCTCGGGCCCGAGCGTCGACGGCTTGGTGTGGTCGAGCCCGTTGTCGAGCGTGACGAGCGCGAGCGTGCCGCGGCCGCCGGGCAGCTCGACGTCGCGCACGAGCGAGTGGGTGACGCGCTCGCCGCGTGCCGGGGCGGGGCCGCCGTCGCGCGGCGACGACGGGTCCGGGGCGATGGTCTGGTCGGCCGACGTCGTGCCGGGCCGCGTCGTGATATCGGAGGTGGTCTCGCTCACGGTCAGTTCTCCCCGTCGGTCGCGGTGGTCGTGTCGGCGGCGCCGTGGCCGGAGTAGTCGGCGTGGTGCGGGTTCTCCCAGATCACCGTGCCGCCCATGCCGAGCCCGACGCACATGGTCGTCAGGCCGTAGCGGACCTCGGGGTGCTGCTCGAACTGGCGCGCGAGCTGCGTCATGAGGCGCACGCCCGACGACGCGAGCGGGTGCCCCATGGCGATGGCCCCGCCGTAGAGGTTGACGCGCGGGTCGTCGTCGGGCAGGCCGAAGTGGTCGAGGAACGCGAGCACCTGGACGGCGAACGCCTCGTTGATCTCGAACAGGCCGATGTCCTCGATCGTCAGGCCTGCGGAGGCGAGCGCGCGCTCGGTCGCAGGGACCGGGCCGATGCCCATGACCTCGGGGTCGACGCCCGCGTAGGCGTAGGAGACGAGGCGCATCCGGGCCGGGAGGTCCAGCTCGTCGGCGACGTCGCCCGCCGCGAGGAGGCAAGCCGTCGCGCCGTCCGTGAGCGGCGAGGCGTTGCCCGCCGTCACGCGGCCGCCGGGGCGGAACGGCGTCTTGAGGTCGCGGATCGCGTCCAAGGTCGTGCCGGGGCGGGGGAGCTCGTCGGCGGTCGCGAGGCCCCAGCCGAGCTCGGTCGACCGGGTCGCGATCGGCACGAGCGCGTCGGAGATGTCGCCGTTCGCCAGGGCCTTGGCGTACTTCGCCTGGCTCTCGACGCCGTACGCGTCCGCGCGCTCCTTGGTCAGGTGCGGGAAGCGGTCGTGCAGGTTCTCGGCCGTCGCGCCCATGACGAGTGCGGAGGAGTCGACGAGCTTCTCGGCGACGAAGCGCGGGTTCGGGTCGGCGCCCTCGCCCATGGGGTGGTGGCCCATGTGCTCGACGCCGCCCGCGATCGTCACGTCCTGCGCGCCGACGGCGATGTTCGCCGCGGTCGTCGTGACCGCGGTCATGGCGCCCGCGCACATGCGGTCGATCGCGAAGCCGGGGACGGACTTGGGCAGCCCGGCGAGGACGGCGACGCTGCGCCCGAGGGTGAGGCCCTGGTCGCCCGTCTGGGTCGTCGCGGCGAGCGCGAGCTCGTCGATGCGCTCGGCCGGCAGCTCGGGGCGACGGCGCAGGAGCTCGCGGATCGTCTTCACGGCGAGGTCGTCGGCACGGGTCTCGGCGAAGATCCCGTCGGGGCGCGCCTTGCCGAACGGGCTGCGCACGCCCTCCACGAAGACGACGTCGCGCACGGCGCGGTGGCGCGAGCGCTGGGTGGCGCCCTGGGTGCGAGGGGCCTCGTTGGCCACGGTCATGGCATCTCCATCCGATGCAGATGGTCGGGACGGCGGTGTCCGGAGCGGCACCGCTCGGGTCGTTCACGTGTGCTGATACACGCTACCGCGAGTATCGGGAAAGTACGAGTAGATCGTACGCGACGAAAGAGACCCGGTATCGCACGTGGCGATACCGGGTCTCTCGACCGTCCGGGGCGGGCGTCAGCGGCTCCCGCGGAGCTTGCGCACGACCTTCTTCGCGGTCGGCAGACCCTTGTTCCACGCCGAGTACCACATCGAGAACGGGACGTCGACGCTCCCGAGCAGCTCGTCGTCGTGCTGCGCGAAGCTGCGCTTGAACTCGCTGATCCCGTCGTTGAGCAGGCCGTTCATGTCGTAGCGCACGAGCCCTGCCTCCTGCGCGAGCGTGATCGCGTGCCACTTCACGGGGGCGTTGGCGCGCAGCTTGCGCCCGGCGTCGTCGATCCCGCCGTAGAGCTCGAACGATGTCGTCGCGGACGACACGCACCACACGAACGAGACCGGGGCACCCTCGGAGAAGGCGGCGACCAGCACCGAGTGCTCGCCGAGCTCGCGGTGGATCGCGAGGTAGTACTCGTCGTCGTGCAGCGCGAAGCCCGCGCGCTCCGCCGTCTCGTGGTAGACCGCGAGGACCTGCCGGACCTCCGCCTCGTCCGTGACGCGGCGCACCTCGAGCCCGGTCCGGGCGGCCTTGCGGATGTCGTACCGCGTGGTCTTGCCCATCGCCTTCGTCAGCTCGTCCTGGCTCTTCGTCAGGTCCAGGATCAGCGTGACCGGGTAGAGGATCGGGTTCACCGCGGGGCGGGCGTCGGGCAGGTCGAGGTGGGTGCCCACGGGCCAGTCCGGCTCGATCGTCACGCCGACGCCGCCGACGTGCTCCTTGCACCACGCGACGACGGCGCGCGTCACGGCGTCGCGCGTCGCGTCGTCGCCGACGCCGGGCCCGGCACCCCACCCGTCCGTGCCCGCCGGTGCGACCACGGGGCCGCGGGGGAGGTGGCACAGCGCCTTGAACTGCGCAGGCAGCGACCGGACGAGCACCTGGGCGAGGCCCTGCACCCGGCCCTCCGCGTCGACCGCCTCGACGCGGTGCGGGGTCCACGCGCCGGTCGCCTTCACCTCGCCCCAGCCCCAGAGCTGCAGCGGGTGGCCGCCCAGCTCGTTCACCCGGGCGTCCCAGGAGGCGCGGTCGGTGACTGTCCGGATCGTCAGGTTCGCGTCGTGCACCGGACGACCCTACCGTCCCGGGACGGCGGCGAAGGCGGTCGCCAGCCGGACGGCGAGCAGCCCGACCTGCCACTCGCGGGCGCCTCGCCCGCGCAGGAACTGCGCGACGTGCTCGGCGTCCGCAGGCTGTGGCGGCGTCCAGCACAGGCGGCGCAATGCGTCCGGCTGCAGGAGGTTCTCCGGAGGGACCGCGAGCTCGTCCGACAGTGCCTGGACGACGCCGCGTGCCGCCTCCAGGCGGGCCGCCGCGCCCGGGTCGCGGTCGGCCCAGGCACGCGGGGGCGGCGGGGCGTCGGTGCGCGGGCCGCGCGCCGAGGGCAGCGCTCCCGCCGGCAGCGCGAGCGCCTCGTCGATCGCCTGCTGCCAGTAGGCCGCGCGCCGCCGGGTGCCCTTCCCGGCGAAGGCCGGGATCTCCACGAGCTGGGCGACGGACCGCGGCAGCGACTCGGCGGCGGCGACGATCGCGCGGTCGGGCAGGACGCGCCCCGGGGCGATGTCGCGGCGCCGGGCGTTGACGTCGCGCGCCTGCCACAAGCTGCGCACGACGGCGAGCCGGCGCGGGTCGCGCAGCGTGTGCGTCCCGGACGTGCGGCGCCACGGGTCGACGCGCGGCGCCGGCGGGCCGGCGGTGCGGACCGCCTCGAACTCCTGGGCGGCCCACTCGGCCTTGCCCGCCGCATCGAGGCGCTCGCCGAGCACCTGACGCAGCGGCACGAGCACCTCGACGTCGAGCGCGGCGTACCGCAGCCACTCCACGGGCAGCGGGCGCGTCGACCAGTCGACGGCCGAGTGCTCCTTGGCGAGCCCGAGCCCGAGGACCTCGGCGACGACGGCGGCGAGCCCCACGCGCTCCATGCCGAGCAGGCGGGCCGCGAGCTCGGTGTCGAAGACGCGCGCGGGGACCACGCCGTGCTCGGCGAAGCCCGGCAGGTCCTGCGAGGCGGCGTGCAGCACCCACTCCGCGTCGCCGACGGCGTCGAGCAGCGGCGAGAGGTCCGGGACGCCGACGGGGTCCACGAGGGCGGTGCCGGCACCCTGGCGCCGGACCTGGAACAGGTAGGTGCGCTGCCCGTAGCGGTACCCGGACGCGCGCTCGGCGTCCGCGGCGACGGGGCCGGTCCCGGCGGCGAACGCCTCGACCACGCGCGCGAACGCCTCCGGGGTGTCGACGACCCGACCGAGGCCGTCGGACGGCTCGGTGAGCGGGGTGATCGCGGGGACGTCCTCCGGGGGAGCGTCCTCACGGGGGGCGTCGACGGGGGGCGGTGCGGGTGCTGCGGTCGAGCTCATGGACCCACGGTATTGCGTCGCGGCGGGTGCCGGTGCGCGAGGGGTGTCACGCCGTCGGGCACGGGCGGCAGCCCGGCCGCCGTGCACAGGAGCTGGGACCAGGCCGCGAGGTGGCTCCCGAGCTCGTCCGAGAGGGGGGTCCAGGACGCGCGCATCTCGAGCTCGACGTCGTTGTCCTTCCCCGCGAGGGCGCCGAAGCTCTGCGACAGCACGCGCGTCACGGTGCCGCCCTCGGCGTGGGCCGACGCGCCCTGGTCGCGCAGCGCGTCCTGGAACCACGTCCAGGCGACCTCGGCCAGCATCTCCTCGCTGCCCATCTCCGCCTCGAGGGTCGCACGCACGAGCGTGACCACGCGGAATCGCCCCTGCCAGGCCTCCTGGCCCTCCGGGTCGAACAGGAGGATGAACCGGCCGGACGCCAGGTCGGCGTTGTCGCCCGGCGGACCCGCGACCTCGCCCGTGAGCGCGACCGACCACGGGGCGATCCGGCGCGGTGCGGGCACCTCGCGCAGGGTCACCTCGGGGCGGAGCCGACGTGCCGCGAGGGCGTCGAGCGCGGCGCGGAACTCCGGTGGGGCGTCCGTGCCGTGAGCGGTCATCACACCCGGCACACTACGAGCCCGGCGGCGCGGCGCCGCGGCGCCGCGCGCGGGTGTCGCCGAATCGTGATCGGCTGGGCTCGTCGTCCGTCGACGGTCGGCACCCCGGATCGGCACCACCGCTGCCGGTGACCGGATGGTGGCAGCGCCCGAGCCGCCCGGTACCGGAGGACTAGGCTGACCCGCGTATCCGCCCCGTACCGTTACCGAACCCCGAGGAGCAGGGAAGCAGATGTCAGCACGTGCACAGATCGGTGTGACCGGACTCGCGGTCATGGGTCGCAACCTGGCCCGCAACTTCGCCCGTCACGGCTACACGGTCGCGGTGCACAACCGCTCGTACGCCAAGACCGAGTCGCTCGTCGCCGAGGCCGGGAGCGAGGGCGACTTCGTCCCGTCCGAGTCGATGGCGGACTTCGTGGCGTCGCTCGAGCGGCCTCGCAAGGTCGTCATCATGGTCAAGGCGGGCGCCGCGACGGACGCCGTCATCGACGAGCTCGTGCCGCTGCTCGAGGAGGGCGACATCGTCGTCGACGCGGGCAACGCGCACTTCCCGGACACGATCCGGCGCGAGAAGGCGCTCGCGGCGAAGGGCCTGCACTTCGTCGGTACCGGCGTGTCCGGCGGCGAGGAGGGCGCGCTCAACGGCCCGTCCATCATGCCGGGCGGCACGCGTGAGTCGTACGCGAGCCTCGGCCCGATCCTCGAGGACATCTCGGCGAAGGTCGACGGCACGCCGTGCTGCACCTACGTCGGCCCCGACGGCGCCGGGCACTTCGTCAAGATGGTCCACAACGGCATCGAGTACGCCGACATGCAGCTCATCGCCGAGGCGTACGACCTGCTCAAGCAGGGCCTCGGTGCCTCGGCGGCGGAGATCGGGAAGATCTTCGAGGACTGGAACACGGGCGACCTCGAGTCGTTCCTCATCGAGATCACCGCGGACGTGCTCCAGCACGTGGACGCGGAGACCGGCTCGGCGTTCGTCGACGTCGTGCTCGACCAGGCCGAGCAGAAGGGCACCGGCCGCTGGACCGTGCAGAACGGCCTCGATCTCGGGGTGCCGATCACCGGCATCGCCGAGGCGACGTTCGCCCGCGCGCTGTCCGGCTCGGTCCCGCAGCGCGAGGCCGGCCGCGCGGCCCTGCCCGCGGACACGCAGGACTGGGACGTCAAGGACCGGGAGGCGTTCGTCGAGGACGTGCGCCTGGCGCTCTACGCGTCGAAGGTCGTCGCCTACTCGCAGGGCTTCGACCAGATCGCGGCCGCGTCCGTAGAGTTCGGCTGGGACATCGACCGCGGGGCGATGGCGCGCATCTGGCGCGGCGGCTGCATCATCCGCGCGCGGTTCCTCAACCGCATCACCGAGGCGTACGAGCGCGACGAGCAGCTCCCCCTGCTCCTCGCCGACGAGTACTTCACCGGCGCGGTCGGCAACGGTCTCGCCGCGTGGCGCCGGGTCGTCGCGGGGGCGGCGCAGAACGGCGTGCCGACGCCGGCGTTCTCCTCGTCGCTCGCGTACTACGACGGAGTCCGGGCAGAGCGCCTGCCCGCCGCGCTCATCCAGGCGCAGCGCGACTTCTTCGGCGCCCACACGTACCGGCGCGTCGACAAGCCGGGCACGTTCCACACGGAGTGGTCGGGCGACCGAACCGAGTCCGACGCCTGACACCCACACCGCCCGACGGCGGCCGTGACGCTCCGGCGTGACGGCCGCCGTCGGCATTCGCCGGACGACGACGATGATCCACGACGACACGGAGAACGATGAGCCGCCACCCGCAGGACGCGACCGCGACGAGGATGCTCGCCGACCGGACGGGCACCGACCCCGCCGACTGGTTCCTCGTGTTCAAGGCCCGGTACGGCATGGAGGTCGTGTTCCGGGCGCTGGCCCAGGTGCGCGGCGTGGGCGACGTCGTCACGCAGGTGTTCACGTGCTCGACGGCGGTCGACCCGGTCCTCGTCGCCGGGCTGCGGCCCGTCTACGCCGAGGTGTCCCCGGCGACGGTCGCGATCGACCCCGACCGGCTCGCCGTCGGCCCCGCCACGCGTGCCGTCGTGCTGCAGAACACGTTCGGGATCGTCGACGACGCGACCGGCCGCCGCCTGCGCGACGCCGCGCGCTCGGTCGGGGCGCTCCTCGTCGAGGACAGCGCGCACTGCGTGACGCGCCTGGCCCGGGACGTGGACGGGACGCCGGTCGCGGACGTGTCGTTCCACTCGTTCGGCGTCGAGAAGATGCTGCCCACGCGGTTCGGCGGGGCGGTGTGGGTGAGCCCGTCGCTCGACCCGGCCCTGCGGTCGGCGGTCGTCTCCGCGCTCGACGCGCTGCCCGCCGTCGGGCTGCGCCTCGACCTCGCCGCGCGCAGCTTCCGCACGCAGGTGCGCGTGCTCAACCGGCTCCCCGGCGCGGCGGCGGGGAAGGTGCGCGGTGCGCTCACCGCCGTCGGAGCGTACGAGCCGGCGATCGCTCCCGTGGAGAACCGGGGCGGGCTCGCGCACCCGCCGCAGCGGCCGTCGTCGTGGGTCGTCGGGCAGATGGTCGACGCGCTGCGGTCGAGCGGCGACGTCGAGGCGCGCCGGGCGGACACCGTCGCCGAGTACGTGCGCGGGCTGTCCGACGTCGTCGAGGTCCCGGCCGGTATCGGCGAGCGGGCGCCGCTCGTGCGGTTCCCGTTCTTCGCGCCCGACGCCGCGACCGCCGACCGGCTCCTCGCCGACCTGACCGCGGCCGGCTTCTACGTCGGGAAGTGGTACCGGCCCGCGCTGTTCCCCGGGCCGGACGACCCGGCCGTCTACGGCTACACGCCCGGGGACCCGTCGCTCGCGACGACCGAGGACCTCGTGGCGCGCGTCGTGAACCTGCCGACGACCGTCGGCGTCACCACGGCGCGCCGCATCGTCGACGCCGTGCGCTCGTCGCTCGGCGTCTGAACGCCTCGCGTCGGGCCGCCGGGCGTCAGGCCGACGGGCGGGACCGGGCGAACTTCACGTAGTCGAGCGTGTGGCGCAGGTCGACGCGCCACACGTCGACCCGGCGTCGCAGGCTCCTGTCCGGCGCGTAGCGCAGCGTGTGCCACACCCCGTGCTTGCGCGCCTTCTTGACGCGGTGGCGCAGCGACACCGGCACGAGCGCCCGGACGACCGGGTAGGGCACGTTGACCCACAGCCGCGCGTCGGACGTGACCTGCTCGGGCAGCTCGCGCCCGTGGATGAGGTCCTCGACGTAGCAGCGCGCGAGGTTGCCGCCGGCGGCCATCGTGTAGAAGCTCGCCGCACCCTGGCGGAGGTTGACCTCGAGGATCTTGCTCGTGCCGGTGCGGCGGTCGTACATGACGTCGAGGTTCGCCGCGCCCACGTAGCCGAGGCTGTCGAGCAGGTGCCGGACCGACTCGGTGAGCCTGTCGTCCTTCATCGTCACGACGGCGTTGTAGTTGCCGACGAGCTTCGGGTCGTACTCGCCGAGCACGATCTGGGCGGCCGAGAGGAAGCGCAGGCGACCGTGCCGGTCCGAGTAGGTGTTGACCACGCGCATGACCGACTCGTCGCCGGCGAGGTACTCCTGGACGATCAGGTCGTCGGTGTAGCCGGCCGCGTAGATGCGGCGGGCGACCTCGCGCAGCTCCGACGCGTCCTGGACGAGGTAGACCTTCTTCTTGCCCTCGAACCGCAGACGCGGGTAGGTGTCCGTGTCGGACGGCTTGAGGATCAGGGGGTAGGGGAAGGGCAGACCCTCGCCGAAGCCGGGCGCGTCGACGTCGGCCGCCGACGCGATCACGGTCTCCGGGTGCGGCACCCCCAGCTCGGCGCACGTGCGGGAGAAGTCGGTCTTGTTCATGAGCCGCGCGGCGAGCTCGGCCCCGACCAACGGGATGACGTAGAGGTCCTCGAGCTCGGCCCGGTGGGCGATCACGACGTTGGTGTAGAACTCGATGTTGGCGATGAGCAGGCGCTTGCGGCCCGGGAACTCGGCGGCGAGCTCGCGCAGGATCGCGACGATGCGCTCGGGGTCGTCGAAGTCGCGGTAGGTGCGTACGTCGACGATGCGGGAGTCCGCCGTCTCGCGCAGCGGGTAGCGGCCGAGGGCCAGCGTCCGGATGCCGTACGCCTCGTGGAGCGACCTCGCGATGTTGTAGGTGTTGAGGTTGGTCCCCAGGACGATGGGGAGGAACTCGGCGTTGCCGTACGTCATCGGGGGAGGTCGTCCGTTCTTCAGGGTCCGTAGGCCGTCCGCCATCCTACGAGGGCGACGTCCCGACCGGGCTCAGGTGGCGGTCGGCGCCGTGGCGCCGACGCCGTGCGCGGCGAGGAGCCGGACGAGCTCGTCGTGGCCGCGGGAGACGTCCCAGTGCACGGCCGGCATGCCTGCGGCGCGCGCGCCGTCGACGTTCCGCTCGGTGTCGTCGACGAACAGCACCGACGACGGGTCGACGCCGATCCCGTCGGCTGCGGCGAGGAAGAAGCGGGGGTCGGGCTTGGCGACCCCGAGCTCGCAGGAGTACCAGCTCGTGTCGAACTCGTCGTCGTACCCGAGGGTGGTCCGCATGAACGGCACGCGCCGGCTCTCCTGGTTGGTGCCGAGGTGCACGCCGTAGCCGCCGGCCCGCAGCGCGCGCACGAGCGCGAAGGACTCCTCGACGACCTCGAGGGCGTCGAACCACACGGCGCGGTACACGTCCTCCGCAGGGACGGTGACGCCGTACCGCCGCAGGCCGGCGGCCAGCACCGGCAGGTAGTCGCCGTCGCCGACGAGCATCGGCAGCTCCTCGCTCCAGGTCTCGAGGAGGAACTCGCGCGTCCGGTCCCCGAGGTAGCCCTCGACGACGGCATACCAGCCGTCAGGGACGTGCTGGAGCACGCCGTCGGCGTCGAACAGGACGTGGCGCACGCTCATCCGCGCACCCTACCCGCCGTAGGATCCACGGGTGACGCCGCGACCGGACCAGGACCACGCCCAGCCCCTCGTCGGAGTGCTCGGGGGTGTCGGACCGCTCGCGACCGCGTACTTCCTGCAGCTCGTCGTCGCGCTCACGGAGGCGGAGAAGGACCAGGACCACGTGGATCTCGTCGTGCTCAACCACGCGACGATCCCGGACCGGACGGACTTCATCCTCGGCCGGTCCGACGCCGACCCGGGGCCGGTCCTCGCGCACGACGCACGCCGCCTCGAGGCGTTCGGCGCGGAGTTCCTCGTCATGCCGTGCAACACCGCGCACTACTTCACGCAGCAGGTGCTCGACGCGGTGACGGTGCCCTTCGTCTCGATCATCGCGACGACCGTCGACGCGGCGCGCGAGCGCGTCCCGGGCCTCGCCGCGGTGGGTCTGCTCGCGACAGCCGGCACGGCCGCGTCCGGTGTGTACCAGGACGCGTTCGCGCAGCACGGCGTCGAGACCCTCGTGCCGGACGACGCGGACCAGGCGCTCGTCTCGCAGATCATCTACGAGCAGGTCAAGGCGGGTCGTCCCGTGGACCTCGACACCTTCCGTGCGGTTGCCGGGCGCCTGGTGGACCGGGGGGCGCAGGTGATCGTGCTCGGGTGCACCGAGCTGTCGGTGGTCGCGGTCGATCACGACCTGCTCGCCGACCCGCTCTACCTCGACTCGACCGACCAGCTTGCGCGCGCGACGATCCGGCGCGCCGGGCACCGCGTCCGCGAGGTGTGATCACGCTTCTCCCTCGGCGGCCCGGGCCCCTACCTCGGCCGTGAGACGCCGCGTGAGCGGATCAGCCGAGCTCGCTCGTCCCGGAGTAGAGGTGCAGCACAGGGACGTGGAGCTCGTCGCGGGCCCGCGAGGCCCAGTCGGTGTGGAACGTGTCCTCGACCGCGTGCGGGTAGGTGACGACCACGACCTCCCGCACGAGTCCCCTCGCGACGGCCTTGCGCAGCGCGGGCAGCGGGTCGTCGTCGATGACGGACCCGTCCGCCTCGCGGCCGGCGTCGCGCAGCTCCGCCACGGACCGCTCGAGCTGCTGCGCGGCCGTCGCGGTCGCCTGGGTCGGGGTCGGCTCGCGCCCGATCACCTCGTCCCATGCCTCCTTGAGCTCGCCCACGCTGAGGTGGTCGATGATCGCGGAGACGAGGTTGCGCTCCGTGTCCGCCGGCACGAGCACGCGGTACGCCAGCGTCTCGTCCTGGTGCAGCGACAGGATGTGCTGGACGTCGGCCGGGTTCAGCGTGTCTTCGGTCAGGACGAGGATCGTGTCGGTCACGCAGGTCAGCCTATCCGCAGGAGCCAGCGCGCGACGGTCGTACCGGCGGGCGAGCCGGGGCGGTCGGTCGGGCTGTGCAGCAGGTGGGCGAGTCGCGGCGGCCTGGCGGCGACGCCCGACGGCGTCGCACCCGCCACGATCCGGCCGGGCCCGCGCCCGACGACGCTCGCCGTCGTCGTCACGCACAGCTCGTCGACGAGGTCCGCGGCGAGGAGGTCGCCGAGCAGCGTCGGGCCGCCCTCGGTGAGCACCCGCGTCAGGCCGCGCTCGGCCAGGGCCGCGAGCCCGGCAGCGAGGTCGACCTCGCTCCCGCCGTCGTCCGGTCCCCGTCCGACGACGAGCACCCGGTCCGCGGGCACGTCGCCCCGGGCGGCATCGGCGCCCGCCAGACCGGTGAGCACGTACGGCGGCCGTTCACCACGGGCGAGCGCCTCGGGGACCCGGCCCGTGCGCGTGACGAGCGCGAGCTCGAGGGGCGCGGCGTGCAGGTGCTCGAGGCCGCGCGGCCGGTCGAGCGCGGTGTAACCCTCGGCCCGCGCGGTGCCCGCACCGACCAGCACGACATCGGCGAGCGCGCGGAGCACGCGGAAGACCCGCCAGTCGGCGGCGTCGTTGATCGAGCCCGACCGGTGGTTCGGGCCCCACGCGGCGCCGTCGACGCTCGTGACCATGTTGGCGCGTACCACCGACGCGCCGCGCGCCGACGACCCGTAGGCGTAGAGCGCCGCGAGCCGCTCCTCGACCGGGTCGGGCGGCAGGTGCTCGGCCGTCGGGAGCAGGACGTCGAGCGGAGGCAGGTCCGTGCGTCCGGCCGGGGCGGCGGAGGGCGTCGTGGCAGAGGTCACAGCGACCAGGTTAGCCACCGGCGTAGGCTGGATCCTCGTGACTGCAGCACCAGCGACCGGCGTCCGTGCCCTCGCCGACGTCCGCCCCGCGGTGGCGCCCGCGCGGCTCCTCGCCGACCTGCTGCCCCCGCGCCATTTCGCCGACGCGCGCTTCTCGACCTACCGCGCGAACCCGGCCTATCCCAGCCAGGCGCGCACGGTCGAGCGACTCGAGGAGGTCGCGGCCGCCGTCGTGAAGCCGGCGCGCAAGGGGCTGTTCGGCAGCCGGAAGCAGCCGGCTCCCGCGGTGTACATGGACGGCGGGTTCGGCGTCGGCAAGACGCACCTGCTGACGTCGCTCGCGCACGCCGTCGGGCTCGACGTCAGCGCGTACGGGACGTTCGTCGAGTACACGAACCTCGTCGGTGCGCTCGGCTTCCAGGCGACGGTCGACGCGCTCGCGACGAAGAAGCTCGTGTGCATCGACGAGTTCGAGCTCGACGACCCGGGCGACACCGTCCTCATGTCCCGCCTGCTGCGCGAGCTCGCCGACCGCGGCGTCGCGCTCGCCGCGACGTCGAACACCCTGCCCGAGGCGCTCGGCGAGGGCCGCTTCGCCGCCGAGGACTTCCTGCGCGAGATCCAAGCGCTCGCGGCCCGCTTCGAGGTGTTGCGCGTCGACGGCGAGGACTACCGCCACCGCGCCGTCGTCACGGACTCCGAGCCGCTGCCCGAGGACGTCGTCCGGCGGGTCGCCGCCGCGAACGCGGGGTCGACGCTCGACGGGTTCGACGACCTGCTCGCCCACCTCGTGCACGTGCACCCGAGCCGCTACCGCGCGCTCCTCGACGGCGTCGAGGTCGTCGCGCTCACGGGTGTGCACCCCGTCACGGAGCAGTCCGCCGCGCTGCGGCTCGTCGTGCTCGTCGACCGGCTCTACGACCGCGACGTGCCGGTGCTGCTCGCCGGGGCGGGGGAGAAGGGTCTCTTCTCCGAGGAGATGCTGCGCGGCGGGTACCGCAAGAAGTACTTCCGCGCGCTGTCGCGCCTCGGGGCGCTCGCGGAGGACGGGCGCCGACTCGTGCGCGCCGCCTGACCGTCGCTCACCGTGCCTCTCGCTCTTCGCGCCAGGGCGTGTCGCTCAACGCGGGTGAGAGGATCGCCAGGTGAATCCTGCAATCCGTCTCATTCGATCTGCTGAACTGAGCGACGCACCCTATGCATACGCGTCGGTCGTGGACAGCGCTGTGCGCCTGGTCTTCCTCGCCGGGGCGTGCCCTCTCGAGAGGGACGGGACCACGGCAGCCGTGGGTGACTACGTGGGCCAGGCTGCGAGATGCGTCGAGACTCTGAGCGAGGCGCTCCGGGCAGTGGGCGCAACGCTAGAAGATGTGGTGAACACCCGGGTGCTGGTGGCGTCGTCCCAGCGGTCGGATCTCGGTGTGGTGTGGGAGGTCGTGCGGGACGCGTTTGGGGATCATGACGTGCCCAGCACCCTGATGGGTGTGACGGTGCTGGGCTATGAGGATCAGCTGGTCGAGATCGAGGCCGTTGCCGCGGTTCCTGCCTGACCACTGTCGGGCCCGCTCGCTGGCCAGTGGCGAGTCGCAGCGAGGCAGAGATCAGCGCGGTAGCCACGGGCGAGTGTGTCCGAGCGCATGGGCAGTCTCTCTCGCCGTTCGGCGAGAGCGTGGCACGAGCTGCCAAACTTCCGCGTCGGCCTCTGAGTCCTTCTCCAGTCCGGGTCCCTTCGTGACCACGCGGTCGTGCACGGCGGCGTGACGGTGGGTCACGGTGGTGCGTTCGGCGGACGGTCGAGCCGGTAGACCACGTGCTCCCTCGTGTCGGCCGGGTTGTCCGGCTCCAGGTCGGCCGTGCCGACGCGCGTGAAGCCCGCTTTCTCGAGGGCGCGCCAGGACGCGACGTTCGCCGCCGAGACCGGCACGACGATCGCCGTCGCCTCGGGGTGCTGCGCCCAGGTGTCGCGCGCCGCCGTCGCGATGATCCGTGTGCCGAGCCCGTACCCCGTGCGGCCCGGGTCGCCGACGAGGTAGTCGAGGGTCACCGCACCGTCCGGGACGTCGACGCCCGCGCCGACCAGCTCGTCCCGGTATTCCGGGTAGTCGCGCAGGAACGAGCGCTGCAGCAGCCCCACGGGCACGCCGTCGACGAGCACGACCAGGTCCTCACCCGGCTCCTCGCCGCGCACCGAACGACCGAAGTCGCGCTCGACGGCCTCCGGTGTCGTCTCGTGGTGCCACCAGCGGGCGACGTGCGGCTGCGCGAGCCACCCCGCGAGCATCGCGAGGTCGCGCTGCTCGAAGGGCCGGAACGCGATCGTCATGTCGCGGCGAGGCGCTTCTTCTCGACCTTGACGTCGAAGTCCGCCGGCGGCCAGCCGAGGTCGAGGCCGCGCAGGGCGTCGAGCAGCAGCTCGCTCACCGCGAGGCGGGCGAACCACTTGCGGTCGGCCGGGACGACGTGCCACGGCGCGATCTCGGTGCTCGTCCGGTCGAGGACCGCCTGGTAGGCCTCCTGGTACGCGGGCCACTTCTTCCGGGAGCCGACGTCGTTCGGGTTGTACTTCCAGAACTTGTCCGGGCGCTCGAGGCGCTCCATGAGGCGGGCGCGCTGCTCCTCGTAGGACACGAGCAGCGCGACCTTGACGATCGTCGTGCCCGACGCGACGACCTTCTCCTCGAACCGGTTGATCTCGTCGAACCGCTTCTCCCACACGTCCGGTGCCACGAGCGAGTCGACCCGGGCGATCAGCACGTCCTCGTAGTGCGATCGGTCGAAGACGCCGATGTACCCGGGCCCGGGCAGCGCCCGGCGGACCCGCCACAGGTAGTGGTGCTTGCGCTCCTCGGGCGTCGGCACGCCGAACGAGCGGTGCGCGACGCCCTGCGGGTCGACCAGGCCGACGACGTGCCGCACGATCCCGCCCTTGCCGGAGGTGTCCATGCCCTGCAGCACGAGGAGCACCGACCGCGACCCGCCGGACCGTCCCTCCGCGAAGAGCCGCTCCTGGAGGTCGGACAGCTCGTCGGCGTGGTGCGCGACGAGCGCCTGGCCGGCCACCTTGTCGCCGTCGAAGCCGGGGGTCGAGGCCCGGTCGAACGACGCGAGGTCGAAGCCGACGGGCGCCCGCAGCGCCTCGCTGGGGGGAACGTCCCACTCGGGGTGAGGCGCCGGCTCCGGAGCTCGACGCTTCGCCGACGCGTTGTCGCTGCCCTTGCCGCCACCCTTGCCGTGCTTCTTCTTCGACATGCCCGTGAGCGTAGTCACACCCACGACAGCACGGCGACCGCACGCGCGGGCAGCTCGACGACGCGGCCGCGCACGCGGGTCGCCGGGTCCCACGCCGCGAGGAGGCGCGGGGCTCCGCCCAGGGCGAGCCGCAGCCGCCGGGGGTCACGTCCGAGGTTCACGGCGACGGCGACCGTCCGGCGGTCGACCACGAACGCCGGACCGTCGTGCGGCGCGGCGGCGACGCGGGCCTCCTCGGCGGACGCGTCGTCGTCGGCGCCGCCCGGGCCGTGCACGCGCACCGCCGACAGGTCGCCCGAGCGCACGTCCGGACGCGCGCGCAGGGCGACCAGGTCGCGATACCAGGCGAGAAGCCGGGCGTGCTCGCCCCGGTGCCGCTCGCCCCAGTCGAGGACGCTCGCGTCGCGCGTCGCGGGGTCCTGAGGGTCGGGGACCGGGACGGCGTCGCCCCAGCCGTGCCCGGCGAACTCGGCGGCGCGCCCGCGCCGGATCGCGTCCGCGAGCTCCGGCTCGGCGTGGTCGGTGAAGAACTGCCACGGCGTGGACGCGCCCCACTCCTCGCCCATGAACAGCATCGGGGTGAAGGGGGAGACGAGCACGAGCGCGGCGGCAGCGGCGAGCGCGCCCCCGTCCAGGGCCGACGACGTCCGGTCGCCGTGGGCGCGGTTGCCGACCTGGTCGTGGTTCTGCGCGGACACGACGAACGCATGACCGTCGGTGCCGGGCGGCAGGCGGTGCCCCCACGGCCGCCCGCGGAACGTCGAGTAGGTGCCGTCGTGCACGAAGACCCCGGTGAGCGCCTTGCGCAGCACGGCGACCGAGCCGAAGTCCACGTAGTACCCGTGGCGCTCGCCGGTGAGCAGCGCATGGAGGGCGTGGTGGACGTCGTCGGCCCACTGGGCGCCCATCCCGCGCCCTCCCTGCTCGACGCCCGTGACCGTGGCGGGGTCGTTCTCGTCCGACTCGGCGATCAGGGTCAGCGGGCGGCCGAGCTCCTGCCGGATGCGCTCCACCCGGCGCGAGAGCTCGGCGAGCACGTGCGTCGGCGAGTCGTCGACGAGGGCGTGCACGGCGTCGAGGCGCAGGGCGTCGAGGTGGAACTCGACGAACCAGCGCTCGGCGTTGTCGAGGATCCACTCGCGCACCTCGCGGCTGCCCGACCGGTCCAGGTTCATCGCCGAGCCCCACGGCGTGGTGTGCGCGTCGGTGAAGTACGGCCCGAACTCGGGAAGGTAGTTCCCGGAGGGCCCGAGGTGGTTGTAGACGACGTCGAGCACGACGGCGAGCCCGCGGGCGTGCGCCGCGTCGACGAAACGCTGCAGCGCCCGGGGGCCGCCGTACGGTGCGTGGACGGCGTACGGGTGGACGCCGTCGTAGCCCCAGCCCCACCACCCGCCGAACGCCGCGACGGGCATGAGCTCGACCGCGCCCACGCCGAGGGCGACGAGGTGGTCGAGGCGGTCGATCGCGGCGTCGAGCGTGCCCTGCGGCGTGAACGTGCCGACGTGCAGCTCGTAGACGACCTCGCCGCGTACGTCCTTGCCCGGCCACGCCCCGTCGGTCCAGGCGAACGACGCGTCGAACGTCCGGCTCGGCCCGTGCACGCCGTACGGCTGCCACGGGCTGCGCGGGTCGGGGCGGCCCGGGCCGCCGTCCACCGCGTAGCCGTAGTCCGTCTCCCACGGCAGCTCGTGGTCGTACCCCCACCAGCCGGGCACGTGCGCGCCGACGAGCCGCAGCGGGAGCCGGCGTGCGCCGTCGAACGTCCCCGACCCGGGCTCGGGGAGCAGCAGGTCGACGCTGCGCGCGGCCGGCGCCCAGACGATCGGGCGCGGCCCGGGCACGGAGAGCATGGGCGTCGCGCGGGGCGGCGGCACGGACGTCACGACGCGCCTCCCGGTGCCGCGGCGCTCGCGGCGGTGTCGTCGGTTCCGCCGAGGACGAGGAGCGCGACCGGGAGATCCGTGAGCAGGTCGGCGAGTCGCACGGTGCCGGGGGGGTGCTCGCGACCCGTCAGAAGGTCGTGCCAGGGGCGGTCGGCGGTGGGGAGGGTCACGACGTGGTCGCGCCAGCCGCCGAGCCGGCGGAGCGTCCCCGCGAGCCGCGTCACGACCGTCACGACGCGCGGTGTGCCGTCGTCCGCCGAACCGCTCTCCGTCGTGCGGGCGAACGCCAGGGCGCACGGCGACGACGTCGCGAGCGGCGCGTAGCCCGCGCCCGGGCCGGTGAACGCCTCGGGCAGCGCGCGTCGCACGCGCAGCACGCGCGAGGTGACGAGGAGCTTCTCGTCGGCGAGCGTACGCGCGGGGCCGCCGTCGTCGAGCCGTTCGAGCCCCCGGGTGAGCGCCTCGGCGTCCACGGGTTGCCGGTTGTCGGGGTCGACGAGCGTCGGCGCGTAGGTCTCGCTGCCCTGGTAGACGTCCGCGACGCCGGGCGCGGTGAGCTGCGCGAGCTTGAGCCCGAGGCTCGCCGCTCGCAGCTCGTCGCGGTGCTCCCTCGACCAGCGCGCGAAGGCCGCGAGCACGCGATCGTCGGCCCGCGCCCGGCGGGCGAGGTCCTCGACCGCCCGCTCGTACGCCTCGTCCGGGCTCGTCCACGACGTCCCGACCTTCGCCTCGCGCAGCGCCTTGCGCAGGTAGTCGACGAGGCGGTCGGCCGCGATCGCGCCCTCGCCCGGGGCTGCGGCGTCCGCCGTCTCCGGGAGCCACGTCCCCGCGACCGTCTGCCACAGGAGGTTCTCCGCGAGACCGTCGACGAGCGCGCCGCGGTACGACGACGTCGCGGCCCGGACCTCGTCGACGAGGCGCGACCAGCCGCGCGTGTCCTCGGACAGCACGCCCAGCGCCGCGCGCGTGTCCTCGCCGCGCTTGGTGTCGTGGGTCGAGCCGGCCGTCAGGCCGTACGGCGTGAGCGCCGCGAACCGCTGGGCGAACGCGTGCCAGTCGTGCGTGCCGAGGCTGAACCGGTCCGGCTCGCCCCCGACCTCGCACAGGCTCACGAGCTCGGTCCACCGGTAGAACGCCGTGTCCTCCACGCCCTTCGCCATGACCGCGCCGCACACCTGCTGGAACCGCACGACGAGCTCGTCGCGCCGCGACTCACGGCGCCGGCCGGCGCTCCCGACCTCGCGCCCCAGCACGAGGTCCACCACGACGTCGAGCGTCTCGCCGCGCTGCGGGTCGAGCCGGGCCCGCGCGACCGCGGCCGCCTCCTCGACGGCCCGCACGGCCTCGTGGCGCGGCGGGGTGCCCGGCACGACGTACGCGCGGTAGCGGTCGAACGCCACGAGCAGCTCGCGCAGGCACTGGTGCAGACCGCGCCAGGTGTGGTCGCGCAGCCGGGGGTCGTCGTGGCAGACGGCGGCCGCGAGGTCGGTCAGGCGGTGCAGCTCGGCGTACAGCGGGCCGGCGACGACCTCGCGCTTCGCCTCCTCGACCACAGCCTCCAGGCCGCCCGCGACCGCGCCCGTCAGCCGGGTCATCACCGCGTCGAGACCCGCCCGTCCGCCCGGGTCGACGAAGAGCTGCTGCAGCCGCCACGCGACGTCGTACCCGGTGGTCCCGGCCGTCGCCCAGTCGGCGGGCACCTGCTCCTCGCCCGCGAGGATCTTCTCCACCACGACCCAGGCGTCGCCCGTGCGCCGCGCGAGCCGCTCGAGGTACTGCGCCGGGTCGGCAAGACCGTCCGGGTGGTCGATCCGCAGGCCGTCGACCGTGCCGTCCGCCACGAGGTCGAGCACGAGCGCGTGCGTCGCCTCGAACACGCTCTCGTCCTCGACGCGCACGGCGACGAGCGTGCCCACGTCGAAGAAGCGGCGGTAGTTGAGCTCCTCGTCGCCCACGCGCCAGAACGCGAGACGGTAGTGCTGGCGCTCCACGAGCTCGACCAGCGGCAGGTCCTCGGTCCCGGCCCGCACGGGGAAGACGTGGTCGAAGTACCGCAGGACGGCGCGGGCGCCGGGCGAGCCCGGGACCTCGAACTCGTCGAGCACGAGCTCGCCCGCCGCGAGGACGTCGCCGAGCCGCGAGCCGAGCACGGGCATGAGCACCGCGCCCTCGCCCGCCGACCAGTCGACGTCGAACCAGTGCGCATGGGGCGAGTCCGGGCCCTCCTCGAGGACCGACCACAGCGCGCGGTTGTGCCACGCGGGCGTCGGGACCGCCATGTGGTTCGGGACCACGTCGAGCACGATCCCGAGCCCCGCGGCGTGGGCGCTCGCGGCGAGGCGCTCGAGTCCGTCCCGCCCGCCGAGCACGTCGCTGATGCGGGAGTGGTCGACGACGTCGTAGCCGTGGGTCGAGCCGGGCGCCGCCTGCAGGACGGGGGAGAGGTACAGGTGCGTGGCCCCGAGGGACGCGACGTAGGGCACCTGGCGCGCCGCGTCGTCGAACGTGAGGTCGGGGCCGAGCTGGAGGCGGTAGGTCGAGACGGGCACGCGCGGGCGGCCAGACCCGGGGGAGGTAGCCGTCATCGTGCCGACGGCCGGGTCAGGACGATGACGCTGCGGCCCGTGACGGGGATCGTGTCCCCGGGGGCCAGCGCGTCGCCGGCGTCGACGGTCCCGTCGGTGTCGAGCACGACGTCCCAGCTCTCGCCGTACTCGGCCGGCGGGACCGTGAACTCCAGCACGTCGTGGTGGGCGTTGAGCAGCAGCAGGAACGAGTCGTCCACGATGGGCTCGCCGCGCCGGTCGTGCTCGGGGATCGCGCCGTTGAGGAACACCGTGACCGAGCGCGCGTACGCGTGCTCCCAGTCCTGGGCGTCCATGCGCGCCCCCGTGATGTCGAGCCACTCGATGTCGGGCAGCTGCGCGGGGTCGGCCGTCCTGTCGTCCGCGCTGCGTCCCGCGAAGAACCGCCGCCGGTGCAGGACCGGGTGGTCGCGGCGCAGCCACACGACGCGGCGCGCGAAGTCCAGCAGCGCGGCGCGCTCGTCGTCCAGGCCCCCCTCGCCACCCCAGTCCATCCACGTGATCTCGTTGTCCTGGCAGTACCCGTTGTTGTTGCCGCCCTGGGTGCGGCCGATCTCGTCCCCGTGCGCGAGCATCGGCACGCCCTGGGAGAGCAGGAGCGTCGTGAGGAAGTTGCGGCGCTGGCGCGCGCGCAGCGCACGGACCTCCGGGTCGTCGGCCGGGCCCTCCACGCCGCAGTTCCACGAGCGGTTGTGGTTCTCCCCGTCGCGGTTGTCCTCGCCGTTGGCGTCGTTGTGCTTCTCGTCGTACGACACGAGGTCGTTGAGCGTGAAGCCGTCGTGGGCCGTGACGAAGTTGATGGACGCGATGGGCTTGCGGCCGCTGTGCTCGTACAGGTCGGAGGAGCCGGTGAGCCGGCTCGCGAACTCGGGCAGGGTCGAGGCCTCGCCGCGCCAGAAGTCGCGGACCGTGTCGCGGTAGTCGCCGTTCCACTCGGTCCACAGCGGCGGGAACCCGCCCACCTGGTAGCCGCCGTCGCCGAGGTCCCACGGCTCGGCGATGAGCTTGACCTGGGAGATCACCGGGTCCTGCTGGACGATGTCGAAGAAGGCCGACAGGCGGTCGACCTCGTGGAACTGGCGCGCGAGCGTCGCGGCGAGGTCGAAGCGGAACCCGTCGACGTGCATCTCCGTCACCCAGTACCGCAGCGAGTCCATGATGAGCTGCAGCACGTGCGGCGAGCGCATGAGCAGCGAGTTCCCCGTGCCGGTCGTGTCGAAGTAGTGCGCCTCGTCGCCGTCGACGAGGCGGTAGTAGGCCTTGTTGTCGATGCCACGGAAGGACAGCGTGGGGCCCATGTGGTTGCCCTCGGCCGTGTGGTTGTACACCACGTCGAGGATGACCTCGATGCCGGCCTCGTGCAGCGCCTTGACCATGGTCTTGAACTCCATGACCTGCTGCCCGCGCGTCCCGTACGCCGCGTAGCCGTTGTGCGGCGCGAAGAAGCCGATGGTGTTGTAGCCCCAGTAGTTGCTCAGGCCGCGGTCGACGAGCGTCGGGTCGTTGACGAACTGGTGGACCGGCATGAGCTCCACGGCCGTGACGCCGAGCGTCACGAGGTGCTCGATCACCGCCGGGTGCGCCATGCCCGCGTACGTGCCGCGCAGCTCCTCCGGGACGTCCGGGTGGCGCATCGTCATGCCCTTGACGTGCGCCTCGTAGATCACGCTGTCGTGGTAGTCCCGGTTCGGCGGGCGGTCGTGACCCCAGTCGAAGTAGGGGTTGACGACGACCGAGACCATCGTGTGCGCGGCGGAGTCGTCGTCGTTGCGCGGGGGAGCGGACGACGGGGCGTCGTCTCCGGCCGCGTCGCCGTCCGCGACGTCCGAACCGTCCTCGGAGCGGTCCGGGCCGGGCTGGTCGAACCGGTAGGAGAAGAGCGACTCGTCGCCGTCGACCTGGCCCTCGATCGCCTTCGCGTACGGGTCGAGCAGCAGCTTCGACGGGTTGCACCGGTGCCCGTTCGCAGGGTCGTACGGGCCGTGGACCCGGTAGCCGTACCGCGTCCCGGGGCCCTTCCCCGGCAGGTAGACGTGCCACACGTGCGCGTCGACCTCCTCGACGTCGACACGCTGCTCGGTGCCGTCCTCCTTGATCAGGCAGAGCTCGACGCGCTCCGCCACCTCCGAGAAGAGGGCGAAGTTCGTGCCCGTCCCGTCGTACGTCGCCCCCAAGGGGTAGGGGTGGCCCGGCCAGGTCTGCATGCCCCCGAGGATTTCATGCGCGCCCGCTCGGTGTCGTCGCAGAGCGACTGTGACGATGCCGGCGAGCCGCCGACGGGGCACCGTCGCGTCATGTTCCGAGTAATAGTGTGCCAAGCGCGCACGATCGATCGTCGTCGCATCGCCACCGCCTTCGGCGATGCGCTGACCACCGAGCGGCGTGCGTGCCGCCCCCCGACCTGGTAGACCCGTGCCATGAGCACCGAAGCGCACCGCAGGGACGACCTCAACGAGTCCGACGTCGCCTCGGCTCGACTGTCACCGCGCCGCGGTGACGAGGACGAGCGCGGCGACGTGCTCACGGGCGGCGACGCCAGCAAGGCGCCGCACTCGCTGTCGGAGACGGAGCGGCGGCCCATCGAGGGCGCGTCGTCCGGCACCTCGTGGGACGACCCGGACGAACTGTGAGCCTCAGTCGACGCGGGGGAGCCGCGCCGCGTCGACGGGGATGAGGCGCGGCATGCCGGCGGGTGCGACCGCGCTCAGGGCGAGATAGCGCGCCTCCGCGCGGTGGAGCCGGATGTGCTCGTCGACGGTCCAGTCCTGACCGTTCGTCAGGGCCATGCCGCACGAGCAGTCGATCGTGACGCGACCCGAGGCGTCCTCCCGGACCTGTCCGATCGTCACGTGCGCCGAGCGTGCGTCGGCCTTGGCCCGCCGCATGCCCGCGCTCACGGGCTCGGTCGGGGCAGCGTCGTCGAGGGGTCGCAGGTCGAGATCCACGGCCCCGAGCCTAGACGCCCGCAGCACGGTTCAGGCGGGCGTGCGCTCCACGGCCGGCTCGTCGTCGTGCGTGTGGGCGAGACCGAGCTCATGGGCACGCTCGTGCGCGCGCTCGGCGGCCTCGCGCGCCGCGATGCGCGCACGGACCTCCTCACGCCGCAGCGGAGGGACGGTCGACGGCGGGTTGCGTCGCTCGGGGAGCTCGTCGAGAAGACGGGCGACGATGGCCGTGACCTCGTCGACGGCGCGCTCGAACGGCTCCGCGGTCGCGGGGCTCGTGCGCTGGATCCCCGTGACCTTGCGGACGAACTGACGTGCGGCCGCCTCCACCTCCTCGTCGGTGGCAGGAGGCTCGAGACCGCGCAGGGTGGTGATGTTCCGGCACATGCTCCTGACGCTACGTCGACGTGAGGAGAGTCACAAGGTCGTCGGGACCGGCGTCAGGCGAAGCGGGCCGCCACGGCGAGCGTCGCGCCGACCTCGACGCCGACGTCGGCGAGCCGGACGCCGTCGGGCAGCTCCGCCGCGAGGTCGATGCTCCGGCCCTCGACCTTCGCGAGCTCGCCGCGCGCGGTGAGGAGGAGCGCCGCCACGACGGGATTGCGGCTCGACAGCACGACGTCGCGCACGGTGAGCACCATCCGGGAGTCCACCTCGGCGGTCGCGGTCGCCCGCACGCTCGCGGAGAGGAAGCCCTTGCGCACCCGGGCGAACCCACGCACGGACACGCTGCGGGGCCCGTCCGAGACGAGGTCGACGTCGAGCGAGACGAGGCTGAGCCCGACGCCTTCGAGCTCGGTCGCGGCGAGGCGGCGGGCGGTGGCGAGGACCGCGTCGCGGGGCGCGGCTACGTGGACGTGACCGCTCAGCGGCGCCACGGCGTCCGGTTCTACGGCCTCGACGGCCAGGGAGCCGTCGGTGCTCTCGACCCAGCGGAAGCGCAGCCCTTCGACCTCGGCGACGACGTCGACGGGGACGTCCTCGACCGTCAGCGGGTGCGCGTCGACGCGGAGCCGGTGCAGCGTCGCGTCCTCGCGTGAGCGCACGTCGTCGACGGTGTGGGTCCGCTGCCCGGAGGGGTCCTGCTCGACCGCGCCCGTCCGGTGCGAGCCGGCGACGCGCACGCGGACGCCGGTCAGGTCCACCTCGAGCCGCGTCACGTCGGGCCCGGCGAGAGCGGCGTCGAGCCGCACGCGCTCGACGCCGTCGACATCAGGGCCGAGCGCCTCGACCACGGCCGGACGCAGCCGCGCGAGGAGGTCCGGGGCCGTCGTGGGTCGCGGGGCCGAGCCGAGCGGCAGGATGTCGACGGCGGGTCGCAGGTCGGGCATGGGCCCGAGGGTAGTGGACGGGACGACGAAGGCCGCCCCGGTGGTCCGGGACGGCCTCGAAGCT
>NZ_JBZGBY010000017.1:0-90639 GCF_059159975.1 Cellulosimicrobium sp. BMG9.22
GGCCAGACCCGCCACGACCCGGCACGGCCGCCCCTCCGCCCACCCCCCGGCTCAGCCGCGTAGGCCCGTCACCCTCGGCGCGTGGCCGGCCGACGGCGCCACCGACGACGCGACTGACTGCTGTGGGCCGGAAAACGGACCTCGGCAGGCGCGGAACCGGGCGGGACCGTGGTAGGCCGAAGGGCGAGCGGGTGTGCGCCGTCGGATGCGAAGGGCGGAGAGGCCGCGCTCGTGAACTGACGGCCGACAGACCAGGGTGACGGCGCGGCCAGCCCGAGCACCGACGGCGCAGCGCCCGCGGACCCGACCACAGGCGCCCGGCCAGCCCGAGCACCGACGGCGCAGCGCCCGCGGACTTGACCACGAGCGCCCGACGAGCCCGAGCACGGACGGCGCAGCGCCCGCGGACCCGACCAACGCTCCGCTCGAAGCGGCGTCAGCCGTCGAGGATCCCCGGCGGGAGCTGGGCGCCGACGGCGTGGAAGAGCTGGACGGCCGTGCCGAGGCCGCAGGAGATCGTCTGCGCGAGCTGGGCGTCGGTAGCGCCGTGCTCGAGGTCGACGGAGACCTCCGCGTACACCGCGAGACTGCCACCCTCCTCGCGCACGTAGACCTTCGGCCAGATCCGCTCGCGGTTCCAGTCGTTGACGGCCTGGAGCACCACGAGGCGTACCTCGAGCGGCAGCGACGTCGTCCAGCGGCCCCGGACCTGCAGGATCTCGGAGCGGTCGCCGAGCAGCAGGAACCAGAAGCGGTGCCCGTCCCACGTCCCGGTGATGTCGCCGTCGTCGTCGACCCGGAAGTGGTACCCGCGGCGCGTGAGGTGGTCGCCGATGCGTGCCATGGACAGGGGGCGTGGCAGCTCCTCGTCGCGGGGCAGCGACTCCGGCGGCTTCGGGCGGCGGTTGCCGAACAGGCGGGAGAACCAGCCGGTGCGGGTCTGCGTCATGGCGCCAGCCTCGCCGGGTCGGGGTAGTACTCGTCGAGGGCGTCGAAGAACATCGACCCCGTGCTCAGACCGCACTGGAGCAGCTGGTCGAGCTGGTCGTCGGTCACGCCGTGCTCGAGATCGACGGTGACCTCGGTGAAGACCTGGATCATCCCGTTGTCCCGCACCCGGGTGTACGTCTTGGGCCAGATGCGGTCGGCGTTCCACTCGTTGCAGAACTCGAGGATCTCCTCCAGCCGCTCGATCGCGAGGTCGCGGTTCCACTGACCGCGCACCTGGAGGATCTCGTCGCTGTTGCCGAAGAGGAGGAAGTAGAAGAGGCGGCCGTGCCACAGGCCGCCGACGTCGCCGTCGGAGTCGACGAAGTAGCTGTAGCCGCTGTCGGTGATCCACTCGACGACCCGGTCGAGCGTGAGGCGCGTGGGAGCGCGACGCTCGCTGGTCACGACCTGTCCGAGCTCGCGTGCGAGGAGGTCCTCGACCTGCGAGCGCAGGGCGTCGTCCTCGAGCCCTGCACCCTGCCCGGACGCAGCGGCGTCCCGGGACCCGCCCGACTCGCCCTCCCGCCGGTCGTCGTCCCGCGCTCCGAAGAACCTCACCGTCCCACCGTACTCGTGCACCGCAGCGGACGTCGCATCGCAGGCCCGCTGCGGCAACCGGCGGTGACCGTCCGGGGACGGGGACGGGGACGGTGCGGGACGGTACGACGGCGTTCGGCGGCTACGGTGGGGCCGTGACCGTCCGCGCCGTCGTCCTGCCCGGCAGCCCGCTCCTCGCCCCCGGAGCAGCGGGGCGGGCCGTGGTGCTGCGCGACGTCCGGGAGGCGGTGCTCGCGGCGCTGCGCGAGCTCGTCGTCGACGCCCCGCAGGTGGTCGTCGTGGCGATGGGGCACGACGCCGTCCGTGACGTCGTGCGGGGACCCGCGCGCGCTTCCCTCGCCGCGGCAGGCGTGCCCGCCACGCGCATCGACGACTCCTGGCGCCGGCAGACCCTGACCGACGCGCCGCGCGTCGCCGGCCTGGCAGCGTCGGTCGCCCTGCTGGCACTGTCCGCCGCGGGGTGGGCGGGACCCGTCGACGTCGTCGAGGTCGGCGCCCGCGCTGCCGACGACGACACGGACGGCCCGAGCCGCACGGGGTCCTCCCGCGAGCGCTGCCGTGCGCTGGGCGAGGAGCTGCGTCGTCGGGGTGCGCGCGTCGTCGTCGTCGAGGACCCGCGGTCGAGCGCGGTGACCGCGGTGCTCGAGGGGGTGGTCGACCCGGCGTGGGACGTCCACGCGGACGTGTGGACCGGGGAGTACGACGAGCGGACGTACGAGGTGCGGCGCTTCACGCACCGCACCCCGTCGTCCACGCCGGCCGCGACCGTCAGTCGCTGAGGGCCGCCGCGACGGTCCCCGCCTCCTGGTCCCGCCCGAGCGTGCGCAACGCCGCGACCAGGTCGTTCGCGACCGTCGCGCGCAGGGGCTGGTCGTGCGCGATCGCGAATCCCTCCATCGCCGACTCGAGCAGGTCGACCGCGGCCGCTTCGTCGCCCTGCTCCCGGCGTGAGCGTCCCGCGAGCCAGAACGCGTGCGCCGCGTCGCGAACCTCTCCCGCTCGCGCGAACTCCTCGGCCACCGCCTCGGCGAGCGTGGCGGCCTCGTCGAGGTCGCCGGCCGTCGCGAGCAGCCGGGCCCGGGTGTCGCGCAGCTCGCGCCGTTCCCGGGCCTGTGCGGCCGCGTCACGCTCGACGAGGTCGGCGGCGCGCTCGACCTCGTCGGACCCGTCGGCTGCGTCCAGGTCGGTGAGCGTGCGGTCGACCTGGGCGAGAGCCGCCTCGACGTCGCCGCGACCGGCCGCCACCCGGGCGAGCGCCCGGACCACGGGGCCGACGTAGCGGGCCGGGACGCCGCCGGCTCGTGCGAGCGCGATCGCCCGCACGAACGCGGGCGCCGCCCCGGCGTCGTCCCCTTCCGCCGCGGCGATCTGCGCGGCCTCGGCGAGCGCGAAGCCCGCCCGGTCGAGGTGCCCGTCCGCCTCGAGGAGCGCGGACGCTCGGCGCAGGAGCCGCGCCGCTCGGACCGGGTCGGCCGCCGCGACGTCGTCCGCGAGGGCGAGCAGACCCTCGGCGTCGTCCGGCTCCGTGCTCGTCGGACCGGCCGTCGCCTGGGCCGAGACCGCCGCTAACGTGGAGCCGTCCGCCTCCGCCGTGGCCGTCGGCGCGGTGCCCTCCGCGGTCCGCTCGGGGCCCAGCACCGACAGGTCGAGGGGCACGACCGCGCCGGAGCGGTCCCACGCCGCTGCGAGCCGCGCGGACGCCGCGTCGGTCCCGTTGCGCACGTCGAACGCGCGGGCGAGGGCGAGCGCCTCGCGCCGCACCCAGTCGTCGAGCTCGGCGAGCGTGGACGCGGGCACCTTACGGAGGCGCAGCGGCGCCTCTCCGTGGTCGGGCCGCAGCGTCCGTGTCGCGACGCCGACGCTCGTGAGGAAGCCCAGCCGCTCGCCGGGCGAGTCCGCCTCGAGGAGGAACGACTGGTGCTCGACGAGGAGGCGCAGGACGCGGTCCGCGTTGCCGGTGCGGGCGAGGAACTCGAGGTGCCGGCCCTTCGGCCCGGTCATGGCCACGCCGTTGTCGAGGTGGCGCAGCCCACGTCGGTGCGTGCGTGCCGCGGCCCCGGGGTTCCCTGCGTCGAGGTACGCGAGCTGGAGGTGGGACAGCATGTCGCCCGGCTCGGTGGCGCACGACGGCGAGCCCTCGAGCACCCGTTCCAGCAGTCGGATGCCCTCGCCGTGGCGGCCCGTCTCGAAGAGGTACGCCGCCCGGTCGCCGGGCTCGCACGCCTCGCACTGCGAGTACTCGTCACGGGGGGTCGCGACCCACGCGAGGTAGGCGTCCTCGACGTCGTCCGTGCCGCGCTCGCGGGCCCACTCGAACCGTTCGAGGGCGACCGCGTTCGTCCCGTTCCCCGCGAGGGCGTAGCGGTGCGCCATGTCGTCGAGGGTGCGCTCGATCTGGCTCGCCGGGACGTCCGGGAACTCCATGAGGTGCCCGACCATCCACTTGAACGACCAGAACAGGGAGTGCGCGTCGTCGGCGTCGAAGTGCTCCGGGTGCTCGTCCCACCAGCGCAGCATCTTGGTGAACGGCAGGTACGCCTTGGCGACCTCGCCACCCCAGACGTACGACTCGACGAGGACGAACAGCGCGTACGCGCGAGCGTCGTGCGGGCCCTCGGCCTCGATGCGCTCCACCTCGGCGGCCGCGGCCGTGGAGCGGGCGAGGCCGTAGGGCATCCGCCGGACGTCGTAGAGCGCGGCGTTCGCCTGGTCCACGGACCGGGTCATGAGATCTCCTCGTCGGTGTCCTGATCGGGGTGTTCGGCGGCCGCACCGCGCTCCCGGACCTCGGCGGGGCCGACGGCGCGCGGACCGAGGGCTCGCGCGAGCAGCAGCGTGAGCGAGGCGTTCATGACGTCCGCCTCGGCGGCCTGCAGCGCCTTGCCCGACGCGAGCAGGGCGGTCACGTACAGCGAACGCACGCCGGCGCCGCGCACGTCGTCCTCGGGTGACGCGAGGAGCGCCCGGACGGTGTCGTTCGCGTCGTTGAGCACGAGCTGCCGCGCGCGGGCCGGTGCGCTGAGCCCCGCGACGATCCCGCCCCACAGGTCGTCGGTCTCGGCGATGCGAGCCGCCTCGCGCGCGTGGTCGCCGTCGCGGTCGTGGAGGAGCATCGCCGGCAGCGCACCGGGCTCGAACCGCCGCAGCGCGACGTCGCAGTCCTGGTCGGCGAGCGCGTCCCCGAGCGAGGCGAGCGCGTCCGCGACCTCGAGCTCGCGCAGGGGCTCGACCTCGTCGAGGACGTGCGCGACGTCGTCGGACGTCGCGGGGACGAGCCGCCACCCGGGGAACCGTGCGGCGACCCGGGCCAGCAGGTCGGCGTCGTAGACGTAGCCGCCGTTGACGACGGGCAGGCCTTGCGCGGCCGCGACCGGGGCGATGCGCCGGAACTCCTCGACGCTGGTCGTGAACAGCAGCCGCCCGTCCGGGTGGGCACGCGCCAGGTCGGCGAGCGTCCCCGTCCCGGCCGTGGTCTCGAACGGCAGCACGCGTGCGGCGACGTCGAGCATCTCGTCGTCGGTGAGGGCGAGCGCGCGCACAGCGAGGTGATGGGTCTCGAGGAAGCGTCGCGACAGGACCGAGTCGGTCGCCAGGGTCTCCAGCAGCCACCGGCGCACCTGGGCGCCGAGAGCGTCCCGCGTCGCGAGCAGGACCTCGTCCTCGTACAGGCCCTCGCGCGACGCGGTCGGGCGCAGCACCGACGCGTCGAGCACGCACCGCACGAAGAACGCCCACGGGGGCAGCAGGTCGTCGACGGCGCTGCCGAGCAGCATGCGCTTGAGGTACACGCGGTGCCGGGCCGTCGTCGTCGGCGCGACCGCGACCGGCAGCACGTAGGCGACCCCGGACAGTCCCGCCAGGGGCAGGTCGAGGTCGATGCGCGCGAGCGGCGTGAAACCGAGCGTGCGCTCGCCGTAGGTCGAGAGCGCGGCGTCGCGCGCTGCGGGCGTCGGGTGGGTCGCGCGCCACGGCAGCTCCTCGCCGCTGAGGCGGCGCAGCGCGACATCGGGCTCGCCGACGCCCGACGTGTCGTCGAGACGTGTCTCGACCAGCACCTCCACCGGCAGGAGCGACCCGAAGTCCTGCGCGAGCGCGACGACGGTCTCCGGGCCGAGCCAGTGCTCGGTGTCGCGCCGGGGGAGCAGCCGCACGACGCTGCCCGCCTCCACGGGTGCCGCAGGGTCGTCGGGCGCCAGCTCGACGAGCTCGTACCGTCCGTCGGCGCGTCCGCGCCAGCGCACCGGTGCGGCGGGCCGCCCCTCGGCGTCGACACGGGCCGAGCGCGAGACGAGCTCGATCTCGTCGGCGACCATGAACGCCGAGAGCAGGCCGATGCCGAACTGGCCGAGGAACTCCTCGCGCCCGGTGCCGAGCTCGACGTCCCGCTTGGAGCTCCTGCCGATCGTCGCGAGGAGCTCGCGCGCCTCGTCCCTCGTCAGGCCGACGCCCGTGTCGCGGACCTCGAGGCCACCGCCCGTGAGCGGACGCAGGACGATCCGGGCAGGCGCCGGCGCGCCCCCGAGCGCGGCGCGTGCCGTGATGGCGTCGACGCCGTTCTGCAGCAGCTCGCGGAGGTAGACGCGGGGGCTCGAGTACAGGTGCCGCGCGAGGAGGTCGACGACGCCCCGCAGGTCGACCTGGAACGCGGCACTCGCACCGGCGACGTCGGTTCCCGCCGCGCTACGACCGGTGTCCAGGCTCGGCTCGTGCGCCGCGCTCACCGCGGGTCGACGTCGGTGCCGGCGCCGGTGTCGACACCGGCGCCGTCGGCGACGGCCTGGGCGGCCGTGTCCGGGAACCGCTCGTCGAGCAGGTCGAAGAACTGCAGGCCCGTGAACAGGCCGCACTCGACCAGCTGGCCGAGCTGGTCGTCGGCGACGCCGAACTCCAGGTCGGTGGCGACCTCGGTGTACACCGCGAGCTCGTCGCCCTCCACGCGGCCGTAGACCTTGGGCCAGATCTTGTCGCGGTTGAACTCGTTGGCGACGAGCGCGACCTGCGCCTCCGCCGCGGCGGGGAGCGTGCGGTTCCAGCGGCCGCGGACCTGCAGGATCTCCTCCTTCTCGCCCATGAGGAAGAAGAAGAACACCTTGCCGTCCCAGTTGCCTCCGAGGTCGCCGTCGGAGTCCACGAAGAACCGCCAGTCGCGGCTCGTAAGGAACGCCTGGATCCGCTCGCGCGACAGAGGCGCGTTCTGCGTCGTCGGGGCGTCGTCCGGCTTGGTGAAGAAACCCATGGCTCGAGTCCTTGTCGTCTGCGTGTCGGTCGGGCGGCGCGCGCCCGGGCCCGTGCCCCGACGCGCACGGACACCCTATGCAACGCCACCGACACCCCGCGGCGTCGGCAGGGCCGGACGGTACCGTTGCGCGGGTGAAACCCGAGCACGACCCGACCGTCCGCGCTCCCGCGCGCCTGTCCTCATCAGGAACCGCCACGGGCGACCGGCCCACGGACGGACGTCGCGTCGTCGTCGCCGTCGTCGGGCCGACGGCGACCGGAAAGTCCGACCTCGCGCTCGACCTCGCCGAGCGCCTGTCGCTGCCCGGCGCTCCGGCCGAGATCGTCAACGCCGACGCGTACCAGCTCTACCGCGGCATGGACGTCGGCACCGCCAAGGTTCCCGAGGCCGAGCGCCGCAAGGTGCGCCACCACCTGCTCGACGTGCTGGACCCGGTCGAGGACGCGTCGGTCGCGCGCTACCAGGAGCAGGCTCGTGGCGCGCTGGACGAGATCGCCGCGCGGGGCGCCCGCGCCGTCGTGGTCGGTGGCTCGGGGCTGTACGTGCGCGCGCTGCTCGACGACCTGCGCTTCCCGGGGACCGACCCCGACGTGCGTGCGGCGCTCGAGGCGCGCGCCGAGGCCGAGGGCTCACGCGCGCTCCACGACGAGCTCGCGCGGCGCGACCCGGTGGCCGCGGCGAGCATCGGACCGTCCAACGCACGCCGGATCGTGCGCGCGCTCGAGGTCATGGAGATCACCGGCGAGCCGTTCAGCGCGAACCTGCCGCGCGAGGTCTACGTGCGCCCCACGGTCCAGGTGGGGCTCGACTGCGACCGCGCGGTCCTCGACGCACGGGTCGCCGGGCGCGTCGAGCGGATGTGGTCGCACGGGCTCGTCGACGAGGTGCGCCGGCTGGCGGCGGCAGGCATGGGTCGCACGGCGCGCCGCGCCGTCGGGTACGCCGAGGTGCTCGCGTACCTGCACGGCGAGAGCGACGAGCGGACGGCGCGCGAGGCCGTGACCGCGAACACGCGCCGCCTCGCGCGCAAGCAGATGGGGTGGTTCGGGCGCGACCCGCGCGTGCACTGGTTCGACGCGCAGTCGCCGACCCTCCTGGCCGACGCGCTCGCCGCCGTGCGCGCCGCCGACGCGGCAGGGGCGGCAGGTCCGCCGCCGCCGAACGAGCGGGACGAAGCGGACACGAGGGCGCGCGTCCGCCGTAGTCTGGGCTCATGACGCGCACCCGGTTCATCAAGGGCCACGGCACCCGCAACGACTTCGTCCTGCTCGCCGACACGAAGGGCGAGCTCGACCTCACGCCGGAGCTCGTGCGCGCTCTCGCGGACCGTCGTGGCGGCATCGGTGGCGACGGCGTCATCCGGCTCGTCCCGACCGCGCTCGTGCCCGAGTCGCGCGACGTGCTCGCCGAGGACCCCCACGCCATCTGGTTCATGGACTACCGCAACGCCGACGGCTCGGTCGCCGAGATGTGCGGCAACGGGGTGCGGGTGTTCGCCGCGTTCGCCGAGCGCCTGGGCCTCGTGAGCTTCGCGGGCGGCACCGAGGTCCCGGTCGGCACGCGCGCGGGCGTGAAGCGCGTGCGCAAGGAGGCGGACGGCTGGTTCGCCGTCGACATGGGCCCGTGGTTCCTGCCGGGCGGCCGCCCGGCGCTGCACGACGGGTACGACGCGACCGTCGTCGTCCGGGGCTGGGACGTCCCGCGCCCCGCGCTGAGCGTCGACCTCGGCAACCCGCACACCGTCCTCGCCGTCGCGCGCGAGGACGTCCTCGAGCGCGCCGACCTCACGGCGCCCCCGGTCGTCGAGCCGCACCCGGTGCACGGGACGAACGTCGAGCTCGTCGTCCCGCTGGGGGAGACCACCGCCGACGACGGCACGGTCGTCGGGCGCGTGCGGATGCGCGTGCACGAGCGCGGGGTGGGGGAGACGCCGTCGTGCGGGACGGGTGCGTGCGCGGCGGCGCTCGCGGTGCGCGTCTGGGGCGGCCCGGACGCGCCCGACACGTGGCTCGTCGACGTCCCGGGCGGGACCGTCCGCGTGCGGGCGCTCGAGGGCGACCGCGTCGAGCTCGCCGGTCCGGCCGAGCTCGTGCACTCCGGCGAGGTCGACCTCGCCGCGCTCGTCGCGCCCGTCGAGCCGGTCGTCCTGAGCGCCGGCGACGCGGGTGAGGAGGTGTCCCCGACGGCCTCCTCCGAGGACGTGCCCGTGGCGCCGGCGCAGGAGGAGGAGACCGCCTCGGCGTCGAGCGACGCCGGGACGGCGAGCGACCAGGACGCGCAGGCCTCCGTCTGACGGCGGTCGCGGGCGGCCGGTGCGGTGGGGGCCGGTGCGGTTCAGGCCGGGGCGCGGACCTCGAGCACGCGGAAGCCCTTGGCGCTCGCGGCCCGCTCGACGCTCGCGCCGGGAAGGCCGGGCTGCAGGTGCTCGGCGAGCCAGCGCTGGAGCGAGTCCGAGCCGAGGTTGCGCTGCACCACCAGGTGCGCGACCGCGCCCGGCGCGAGGCGCGGGAGCCAGTGCAGGAGCATCGCGTGCAGGGCATCCTTGCCGACCCGGATCGGAGGGTTCGACCAGATCGCGGCGAACGCGACGTCGTCGGGCACCTCGTGCGGCGTGACCGCACGGACGTTGGTCAGCCCGAGGCGCTCGGCGTTGCGGCGCACGAGGTCGAGCGCGCGCTCGTTGACGTCGACGGCCCAGACCGTCACGTCCGGGGCCTGGTCCGCCATCGTCAGGGCCACCGGCCCCCACCCGCAGCCCAGGTCGAGCACGTGCGCGGGTGCGTCGTCGTCGCGCGCGGCGAGCACGTCGTCGAGCGGCGGGACCGTGCGGAGCAGCACCTGCGTGCCCAGGTCGAGCCGCCCGGCGGAGAAGACGCCGGGGGCGACCTCGACCTCGACGTCGCGTCCCGCGAGGCGCACGGAGATCGTGCGCCGCTCGGCGGCGGACGCCGGCTGCGCCGTGAAGTAGTGGTCGTGCTCGTCGGTCACGACGGGTGATCCTACGCGGCACCCGTGGAATCCGGTGGCTCCGGGACGATTTCCCGTGCCACGCTTGTTCTACCACCGGGCGCACGAGCGCCTGGCACCGACGGAAGGCGGCACATGACCCAGACCCCAGCGAACCCCACCGCGGCTCAGGACGAGCCGACCGGCGTGACGCGGGACATCGCGAGCGACGTCGTGGCACGGGTGCTCGCTCGGGCCGGGACGGCGCGCGCCGAGGGCGGCACGGTCCACGCGGAGCACGACGGCGAGCAGCTCGAGCTCGCGGAGCGCAGCGCGCTGCGGCGTGTCGCGGGCCTGTCCACCGAGCTCCAGGACGTCACGGAGGTCGAGTACCGGCAGCTGCGCCTCGAGAAGGTCGTGCTCGTCGGGCTGTGGAGCCCGGGCTCCGACCCGCGCGAGGACGGCGCGCCGTCGTCCGCGGAGGAGGCGGAGATCTCCCTGCGCGAGCTCGCGGCGCTCGCCGAGACGGCGGGCTCCCAGGTGCTCGACGGCATCATCCAGCGGCGGGCGAAGCCCGACCCGGGGACCTATCTCGGGTCCGGCAAGGCCGTGGAGCTCGCCGACGTCGTCGCGGCGACGGGCGCGGACACGGTCGTCATCGACGGCGAGCTCGCGCCCTCGCAGCGGCGTTCTCTCGAGGACATCGTCAAGGTCAAGGTCATCGACCGGACCGCGCTGATCCTCGACATCTTCGCCCAGCACGCGAAGTCGCGAGAGGGCAAGGCCCAGGTCGAGCTGGCCCAGCTCGAATACCTCCTGCCGCGCCTGCGCGGCTGGGGCGAGTCGATGTCCCGCCAGGCCGGTGGCCAGGTCGGCGGCGCCGGCGCGGGCATGGGCTCGCGCGGTCCTGGTGAGACGAAGATCGAGCTCGACCGGCGGCGCATCCGCAACCGCATGGCCAAGCTCCGCCGTGAGATCCAGGCCATGGCTCCGGGTCGCGAGACGAAGCGCGCGTCGCGCAAGCGGCACGCCGTCCCCGCCGTCGCGATCGCCGGGTACACCAACGCCGGCAAGTCGAGCCTGCTCAACGCGATCACGGGTGCGGGCGTCCTCGTCGAGAACGCGCTGTTCGCGACGCTCGACCCGACCGTGCGCCGCACGCGCACCGAGGACGGGCGCGTCTACACGCTCGCTGACACCGTCGGCTTCGTCCGCGCGCTCCCGCACCAGCTCGTCGAGGCGTTCCGCTCGACGCTCGAGGAGGTCGGGCAGTCCGACCTGCTCCTGCACGTCGTCGACGCGTCGCACCCGGACCCCGAAGGTCAGATCGCCGCGGTGCGCCACGTGCTCGCCGACATCCCGGGCGTCGAGGAGGTGCCGGAGGTGATCGTCCTCAACAAGGCCGACGTCGCGGACCCCGAGACGATCGCCCGGATCCGTCGGCGCGAGCGGCGGACCGTCGTCGTCTCGGCGCACACGGGCGAGGGGATCGCGGCGCTGCGCGAGCTCATCGCGCTCGAGCTGCCGCGCCCCGACGTCACGATCGACCTCGTCGTGCCCTACCACCGTGGCGACCTGGTGCACCGCGTGCACACCGAGGGTGAGATCGACCACGAGGAGCACACGCCGGAGGGCACGCTCCTGCGGGGTCGTGTCGCCGAGGCGCTCGCGGCCGAGCTCACGGGAGCCGCGGCCGGAGTCTGACGCACGCACAGGACGACCCCGGGCCGGCACACCGACCCGGGGTCGATCCGCGCGTGCCCTCGTGGGCCGGCGTCCACAGGGGGCCGACGGCGCGTCGGTGCGCGACCGTAGACTCGGTGGGTGCCCCCCTCCCGTGCCTCCGCCCGACCCGTCGTGGACCACGCCGACCTTGCGGACGACGCCGGACAGGTCGGCGAGACGGCACCGGCCGCGGCGCCGGTGCCCGAGGTCGACGCGCTCCTCGACCTCGCGGTCGAGCGGCTCGGTGGCGCACGACGCGACGGGCAGCACGCGATGGCCGCTGCCGTCACCGCGGCGATCGAGGGCACCGAGCACCTGGTCGTCCAGGCGGGCACCGGCACGGGAAAGTCGCTCGGCTACCTGGTCCCGGCCGTGCGGCACGCGGTCGCGACGGACGAGCGCGTCGTCGTCTCGACGGCGACCCTCGCGCTCCAGCGCCAGGTGATCACGCGCGACCTCCCGCTCGTCGCGGACGCCATCGCCGACCGTCTCCCGCGCCCTGCGTCGATCGCGCTGCTCAAGGGCTGGCACAACTACCTCTGCGTGCACAAGATCGCGGGCGGCTACCCGGTCGACGAGCCCACGCTGTTCGACCTGCCCGGCGAGTCCGCGGGTGCCGCAGACCACCCGGCCGCCCGGGGCGGGACGAGTGCGGCGGCGCTCGGCGAGCAGGTCGTGCGCCTGCGGGAGTGGGCCGACGAGACGCCGACGGGGGACCGCGACGACCTCGTGCCCGGCGTGAGCGACAAGGCCTGGCGACAGGTGTCCGTCACGGCCCTCGAGTGTCTCGGCCAGCGGTGCCCGCTGCTCGCGGAGTGCTTCCCCGAGCGCGCGCGGGCCACGGCGCGCGAGGCCGACGTCGTCGTCACGAACCACGCGATGCTGGGCATCGCGGCGATGGGTTCGCCCGGCGTCCTGCCCGAGCACGACGTGCTCGTCGTCGACGAGGCGCACGAGCTGGCCGACCGCGTGACCGCGGCGGCGACCGTGGACCTGTCCGTGCCCGCGATCGAGAGCGCCGCCCGGCTCGCTCGCCGGCACGCCGGCGTGCAGACCGACGCGCTCGACGCGGCGTCGGCGGCGTTCGGGACGGTCGTCGGCGCGCTGCCGGCCGAGCGGTTCCCGGACGGGCTGCCGGAGGACGCTCGCACGGCCGTGGCCGCCGTGCGCGACGCGGCGCGCGAGGTGCTGTCGTCGCTCAAGCCCGAGACGGGCGTCACGAAGCCCGCACAACCCGACACCGGTCTCAAGATGGCGCAGTCGACGATGCTCCAGCTCTTCGAGGTCGCCGAGCGCATGGCCGCCGACCCCACGGGCCACGACGTGCTGTGGTGCTCCCGCCCCGGCGAGGGCGGGTGGTCGGCCGACCGGTTCGGGGAGGGCGCGAGCCGCCTGCACGCCGCGCCCCTCGGCGTCGCAGGGCTGATCCGCACGCATCTGCTCGCGGAACGCACGGGCGTGTTCACCTCGGCCACGCTCGCGCTCGGCGGGACGTTCGACCCCGTCGCGCGGACGTTCGGGCTCGGCGGCGGGGCCGACGGCGAGAACGAGGACGCGCCGCGGTGGCGCGGCCTCGACGTCGGCAGCCCGTTCGACTACGCGCGCCAGGGCATCCTCTACGTCGCGAAGCACCTGCCGACCCCGGGGCGCGACGCGGCGACGGAGCACCAGCTCGACGAGATCGCCGCGCTCGTCGAGGCCGCGGGAGGTCGCACGCTCGGGCTGTTCTCGTCGCGGCGTGCCGCGGTCGCGGCGGCCGAGGCGATGCGCGAGCGCCTCGACGTGCCGATCCTGTGCCAGGGCGACGACCAGCTCCCGACGCTCGTCAAGGAGTTCGCCGCCGACCCGGCGACGTGCCTCTTCGGCACGCTGTCGCTGTGGCAGGGGGTCGACGTGCCGGGACCGTCCTGCCAGCTCGTCCTCATCGACCGGATCCCGTTCCCCCGTCCGGACGACCCGGTGAAGTCCGCGCGCGCCCGAGCCGTGGAGGCCTCGGGCGGCAACGGGTTCATGCAGGTCTCCGCCACGCACGCGGCGCTGCTGCTCGCGCAGGGTGCCGGGCGGCTCGTGCGCTCGACCCAGGACCGCGGCGTCGTCGCGGTGCTCGACCCGCGACTGGTCACCGCACGCTACGGCACGTTCCTCACCCGCTCGATGCCCGGCTTCTGGCAGACGACCGACCGTGACGTCGCCACCGCTGCGCTCCAGCGTCTCGTCGCCCTAGGCTGAACGCCTCAGCGACGACCAGCGACGACCAGCCACGACACGGAGACGACATGACCACGAGCACGTCCTCGCAGGCCACCGGACCGACCGCGCGCGCGGCGGGCGGCGCGCGCACCACCAAGCTCGCGATCGTGGGAGCCGGAGCGGTCGGGTCCACCCTCGCCTACGCGGCGCTCATGCGCGGTGCGGCACGGACGGTCGCACTGCTCGACGTCAACCGCGCCAAGGTGGAGGCCGAGGTCCTCGACCTCCAGCACGGCATCCAGTTCATGCCGATGGCCCACGTCGAGGGTTCGGACGACGTCGCGGTCTGCGCGGACGCGGACGTCGTCGTGGTGACGGCGGGTGCCAAGCAGAAGCCCGGCCAGTCGCGCCTGGATCTCGCCGAGGCGACGATCGGGCTCGTGCGCACGATCCTGCCGGGACTCGTCGAGGTCGCCCCCCACGCGACCTACGTCATGGTGACGAACCCGGTCGACATCGTCACCTACGCGGCGCTCAAGGTCTCCGGTCTCCCACCGCAGCAGCTGTTCGGCAGCGGGACGGTGCTCGACTCGTCACGGCTGCGCTTCCTCGTCGCCCAGCACTGCGGCGTCGCGGTCCAGAACGTCCACGCCTACATCGCGGGGGAGCACGGGGACACCGAGATCCCCCTGTGGAGCTCCGCCACGATCGGCGGGACACCGCTCCTCGACTGGCCCGGGCTCGGCGGCAAGACGCCGCTCACGGCGGACGTGCGTGAGCAGATCGCGCACGAGGTCGTCCACTCGGCCTACCGCATCATCGAGGGCAAGGGTGCGACGAACTACGCCGTCGGGCTCGCCGGGACGCGCATCATCGAGGCGGTGCTCGGTGACGAGCACCGCCTCCTGCCGGTCTCGTCGCTGCTCGAGGGCGACTACGGCATCGACGACGTGTGCCTGTCGCTGCCGACCCTCGTCGACCGGCGCGGTGCGGTCGAGCGCATCGAGGTGCCGCTCTCCGACGACGAGCTCGCGGGCCTGCGCGCGTCGGCCGACTCGCTGAGGAGCGTCGCCCGGCGCTTCGGACTCTGAGCGCCGCGGGCTGAGCCCACCGAGGGCCCGGTAGCCGTAGTCGGCCACCCGGCCCTCGTCGTGGTCAGAGGCTGCGCAGCACCGAGACGACGCGCCCGAGCACCTGCGCGTCGTCGCCGGGGATCGGGTCGTACGCGGCGTTGCGCGGCATGAGCCAGACGTGCCCGTCGGCGCGGCGCAGGCTCTTGACCGTCGCCTCACCGTCGATCATCGCCGCGACGATCTCGCCGTTCTCGGCGACCGGCTGCCGACGCACGACCACCCAGTCGCCGTCGCAGATCGCGGCGTCGATCATCGAGTCGCCCTGCACGCGCAGGAGGAACAGCTCGCCCTCGCCGACCAGCTGGCGGGGCAGCGGGAAGACGTCCTCGACCAGCTGCTCGGCGAGGATGGGACCGCCTGCGGCGATCCGTCCGACGACGGGCACGTACGACGGGGCCGGGTGCGCCTCGTCGTACTCCGGCGGGGAGGACGTGCCGGGGAGCGCGGTGGCGCGGCGGGAGTCGTCGGGCTGGACGACCTCGATGGCCCGGGGCCGGTTCGGGTCCCGGCGCAGGTACCCCTTGCGCTCGAGCGTCATGAGCTGGTGCTTGACCGACGAGGGGCTCGTCAGGCCGACCGCCTCGCCGATCTCGCGCATGCTGGGCGGATAGCCGCGCTGCTCGACGCACGCCCTGATCGTCTCGAGCACGAGGCGCTGGCGCGGCGTCAGCCCGTCGCCCCCCGCCGAGCCGTCCGGGAGCTCACGCACCTCGGCGAGCCCCCGTGCGCTGTCCGTGCCTCGTCCCGCCATGGTCCGCTCCGCCCTCGTCCGTCGCTGGCCGCGGAGCTCGACTGCGGGCTCCCGGCCACCCTCACCCGGGACGAGCGCCCCGGGTTCGGCCGTGCCGGAGCGTCCAGGTGTGGACATGTCCGGCGAACCGACCTGACCCCAGGCTAGGGGAGAGCGCGACACGAATCAAACATCTGTTCGAGCATGTCTCGACTCCGTCGGCCGTTCGTGATAGACCTTCGTACAGATGTTCGACGTACACGTGTTCGACCGACGCCTCGTCGGCGGACGCACGACGGGGCTCGCGGGGCGGATCGACCGGGGAAGGCGATCCGCCCCACGAGCCGGGACGGAGAAGACATGAGCACGATCACGCTGCCGGCGTCCGGGCCGGCCGTCTCGCGCGAGAGCCGTCGGGCGCCCGGCGGTCGGCTTCGCCTCACGCGCCGAGGGCGGGTGGTGCTCGTCGTGCTCGTCGCGCTGGTCGCCCTGCTCGCCGCCCGGGTCGGTTCCGCGGTGGCGGGTGCGCCCGGTGAACCCGTCGAGGTGCGGGTCCACGTGGTGTCCGCGGGCGAGTCCCTGTGGGGTCTCGCCGCCGCCGTCGCCGACCCGGGCGAGGATCTCCGCGACGTCGTCGGCGGCCTCGTCGAGCTGAACGAGCTCCCGTCGGCAGGGCTCCAGGTGGGTCAGCGGGTGCTCCTGCCGGTCGATGGCGCATGACGCGGGTCGGGCTGCTCGCCGCCCCTGCGCGCCGGATGTGACCGAGGACACGTCTCGCGCTGGCGGCGAGTGGGGCTCGGGGGGTTGCGGAGACGATTAGGGTGACCTAAGTTAGTATCACCTCACACGCCGGGCCGGGGGGCTGGGCGAGAGGCGAGGAGCACGCGGTCCACCGCGACTCCTGCGCACGTCGACGCGCGTGAGGCGAGACACGCGCGAGATGGGGACGGGGGCGTCCCGACGGGGGCGGTCGGAATCGACCGCCCCCGTTCTGCTGCCGCCCGCGGTCAGCCCCTTCCGTTCCGCGTGTTGCACGCGCGCACCGCGACGGCTTACGTTCGACGCGCCGACGCCGACGGCGCCGGCGTGATCCCGCGGAGGAGCCCGCCCATGCACTGCCCGTTCTGCCGCCACGCGGACTCCCGAGTCGTCGACTCGCGCACCTCCGACGACGGCGCGTCGATCCGTCGCCGGCGCCAGTGCCCGGCGTGCAACCGCCGGTTCACGACGATCGAGACCGCGAGCCTGTCCGTCGTCAAGAGATCGGGTGTCACCGAGCCGTTCTCGCGGGAGAAGATCGTCAACGGCGTCCGCAAGGCGTGCCAGGGTCGCCCGGTCAACGAGGACGATCTCGCGGTCCTGGCGCAGAGGGTCGAGGAGACGATCCGCGCGAGCGGGAGCGCAGAGCTCGACGCGTACGAGATCGGTCTCGCGATCCTGGGCCCGCTGCGCGAGCTCGACGAGGTCGCCTACCTCCGGTTCGCGAGCGTCTACCAGGCGTTCGACTCCCTCGAGGACTTCGAGAGCGCGATCACCTCGCTGCGGGTCGAGCGGGCCGAGCGTCGGCGTGCGGCGTCCGGGTCGGGCGACGCCCTCGACGGCGAAGGTCCCGACGGCGAAGGTCCCGGCGGCGAAGGTCCCGGCGGGGAGGGCCCCGGTCCCGACGACCACGTCGAGGAAGCGGCGTCCGCGCGCTGACCACGCCGCCTACAGGTCGCTCGACCGGGCGGCCCAGATGTTGATGCCGCTGTCCGCGGGGATCGCCCTGACCGCGCCGAGCTCCTCCGCGGTCAGCGGAGGAACCTCGAGCGCCGCGAGGTTCTCGTCGAGCTGCTGGGTCGAGCTCGCGCCGAGGAGCACGGACGTCACGCGCTCGTCGCGCAACGCCCATGCCACGGCCGTCTGGGCGAGCGACCTCCCGTTCGCGCGGGCGAGCCGGTCGAGCCGGCGGACGTGCGCGAGGTTCTCCTCGCGCAGGAACTCGCGCCGGAGCGGTCCGCCGCGCGCGGCGCGCGAGGTCTCGGGCACACCGCCGAGATACCGGTCGGTGAGCATCCCCTGCGCGAGCGGTGAGAAGGCGACGACACCGGTGCCGGTCTCGCCGGCCACGTCCAGCAGGCTCCGCCCGGCCGCGTCCGCCGGGTCCGGTTCCTCGATCCAGCGGTTGAGCATCGAGTACGAGACCTGGGTCACGACGAGGTCGACGCCGAGGCGTGCGGCGACGTCGAGCGCCTCCCTCGTCCGGCTCGCCGAGTACGACGAGATGCCGGCGTACCGGGCCCGACCGGAGCGCACCGCCGTCGCGAGAGCGCCGACGGTCTCGGTGAGCGGCGTCGTGGGGTCGAACCGGTGGCTGTAGAAGATGTCGACGTGGTCGAGACCGAGCCGTCGCAGCGAGGCGTCGAGGGAGGAGAGCAGGTACTTGCGCGAGCCGCCCTCGCCGTACGGGCCGGGTCCCATGCGGTAGCCCGCCTTGGTCGTCACGACGAGCTCGTCGCGCACGGGCCGCAGCTCGCGGGCGAGCAGCCTGCCCAGCGACTCCTCGGCCGCGCCCCCGGGCGGGCCGTAGTTGTTCGCGAGGTCCAGGTGGGTCACGCCGCGGCCCACGGCGTGCAGGACGATCTCACGCTGGGTGGCGGCAGGGTCGGCGTCGCCGAAGTTCTGCCAGAGCCCCAGGGAGAGGGCCGGGAGCGTCAGGCCGCCGCGACCGAGCGGCCGGTGCGGGATCGGCACGTGGGCGGTCGGGGACGGCGTGGACGGCACGGCCTCGACGCTACCGGACCCGGCACGTGGCGGCGGCTGCGCCACCGGCGAAATCAGGTGGCGCTGCCGGGAGCGGTGCGAGACCCTGGCCGTGGGCCCGCCTGGTCGGGCCCGTCCACATCCCCCACCGACGAGGAGCCCGCCCATGGCGTCCGACGCGCAGCAACCTGCTGCAGACACTGCACCGACCGACGAGGCCAAGGCGAAGTTCCGTGAGGCGCTCGACCGCAAGAAGGCGGCGCAGCACCGGACGGCGGACGGCGAGACGAACACCGGTTCGGTGCACGGCTCGGAGACCGTCGGGCCCGTCCAGCGCACGTTCCGCCGCAAGTCCGGCTGACCCGCCGCACGGACCGTTCCGTCGTCCGGCTCCCCGCTCGGGGGGCCGGACGACGTGCGTCAGGGCCCGTCAGTCGAGGACGCGCAGCGCGATCGTCTGGTCCATGCCCGCGAGGGCCTCGATGACGGCGGGCTCGACGCGCGAGCCGACGTCCGTGACGACGTAGCCGAGCTCGCCGCGGGTCGCGAGGAGCTGGCCCTCGATGTTGGTGCCGTGCTCCGCGAGGGTCGCGTTGACCGCGGCGAGCACACCCGGCGTGTTGCGGTGCAGGTGCGTGATGCGCGTGATCCCGGTGGTCTGCTCGAGCGCGAGGTTCGGCAGGTTGACGCTCAGCGTCGTCGAGCCGGTGGTCAGGTAGTCGCGCAGCTTCGCCGAGACGAACTGCCCGATGGCCTCCTGGGCCTCCTCCGTCGACCCGCCGATGTGCGGCGTGAGGATGACGTTCGGCAGGCCGCGGAGCTCGGAGTCGAACGCGTCGCCCTTGCGCTTCGGCTCGTGCGGGAAGACGTCGACGGCAGCGCCGGAGACGTGGCCGGCCACGATCGCCTCGCGCAGGGCGCCGTAGTCGACGACGAAGCCGCGCGAGAGGTTGAGGAAGATCGCGCCCGAGCGCATGCGGGCGAGCTGCTTCGCGCCGAACAACCCGGCGTTCCCCTCGCGCCCGTCGACGTGCAGCGTCACGACGTCGGCCTGCTCGAGCAGCTCGTCGAGCGTGTCCATGCGGCGCGCGTTGCCGAGCGCGAGCTTCTCGGCCGTGTCGTAGAAGACCACCGACATGCCGAGGTTCTCGGCGACGACGGAGAGCTGGGTGCCGATGTTGCCGTAGCCGACGATGCCCAGCGTGCGGCCGCGCACCTCGTGCGCACCCTCCGCGGACTTGTCCCACCGGCCCTCGTGCAGGGCCTTGTCGCGCTCGGTCAGGCGGCGCGTCAGCGCGATGATCTCCGCGAGCGCGATCTCGACCACCGAGCGCGTGTTCTGGAACGGCGCGTTGAAGACGGCCACGCCCTGGGCCGCGGCGGACCGCAGGTCGATCTGGTTGGTGCCGATGCAGAACGCGCCGAGCGCCACCAGGTCGGGGGCGTTCTCGAGCACGTTCGCGGTGACGTTCGTCTTGGACCGGATGCCGAGCAGGTGGACGCCGTCGAGCGCCTCGATGAGCTCGGACTCGTCGAGGGCGCCGGTGCGGACGGTGACGTCGATCCCGGAGGCCTCGAGGTTCGAGGCGGCGAGGGGGTGCAGGTTTTCGAGGAGGAGGGCGCGTAGCACCCACCCATGGTGCGCCGTGGACGGCGTGGCGACCAAACGGGTCTTGACCCTCGGGACGAGGTGAACGACCTCCCGATCACGCCCCGCCCGGCTCCACGATCCCCGCCGGCAGCTCGCGCGCGTGCACGAGGACGAGCCGCTGCGTCGGCCGCGTCATCGCGACGTACAGGTCGGACGCCCCCGAGGGCCCCGCCGCGACGTCGGCCGGCTCGACGAGAACGACCGCGTCGAACTCGAGGCCCTTGACCTCCACTGGGTCGAGCACGACGACCGTCTCGTCGGCGCCGCCGTCCTCGACGCCGAGCGCCGCGCGCAGGTGCGCGACGCTCGCTCGCGCCGCCACGACGGCGACGCGGCCGGCGTCGTCCGCCACGAACTCGGCGCGCGCGGCCTCGACCTGCGCGCGGACCGCGGCGACGAGGTCCGCCGTGCGGTCGGGCCCGGCGGGGGCGGCCGGTCCGGCGGCGCCGACGGGGCCGACGGCGACGACGCGCAGCGCGTCCGGCACCTCGCGCGCGGACGTCAGCGGCGAGACCGGCAGGCCCGCGGCGACGGCCGCGCGGCGGGCCGCGTCCGCGACCGCGGCGGGCGTGCGGTAGTTGACGGTGAGCTCCGCGAGCCGCCACGCGTCACGGAACACCGGGTCGAGCATCCCCCTCCACGAGCGGGCGCCCGCGGGCGACGACGTCTGCGCCACGTCCCCGACGATCGTGAACGAGCGCGTCGGGCAGCGGCGCACGAGCATGCGCCACGCCATCGCCGACAGCTCCTGCGCCTCGTCGACCACGACGTGCCCGTACGTCCACGACCGGTCCTGCACGGCACGCTCCGCCGTCGTGAGCCGGGGACCGCTCGCGGCGAACCGCTCCGCGAGCACGTCGGCCCCGACGATCCCGGCACCCGCGCCCGACGACTCGAGCACCTGGCGCGCGTACTCGAGGTCCCGCGTGCGCTGCGCGGCCTGGGCCGCCGCCTCGGCACGCTCGGCCTGGTCGTCCTCCCCGAGCAGCTCGGCGGCCTCGTCGAGCAGCGGGACGTCCGCGGGGGTCCAGGGCGAGCCCTTCGGCCGTGCGAGCAGCCGCTGGTCCTCCACCGAGAGCTCGGGCGCCGCCTCGGCGAGCCGGTGCGGCTTGGTGAACAGGTCCTCGACGAGCCGCTCGGGCGTGATGGGCAGCCACGCGAGGTTCAGCGCCACCCGCACGTCGTGGTGCGAGCGGAGGTCCTCGAGGACGACCGCCCGGTCCTCGCCGACCAGCGGCTCGCCGAGCTGCGTCCCGTACTGGTCCACGAGACGCGAGAGCATCTCGCGCACGAACGTCACGCGCGCGAGGTTGTGCGGCTTGTGCGCGCGCCGCGCCTTGGCGATGGCGTCGCGCACGTCACGTCGTCGGATCACGAGGTCCCGGCCGTCGAGGCGCACCGGCACGTCGTGGGCAGGCACGCGCTCGCGCGCCCGCACGGCGCGGAGGACCGCGCGCGCCATGACCGCCCGCCCCTTGACGCGCGCGACCAGCGGGTCCTCGTCGCCGTCCGCGACGACGCCGGGCAGGAGGTCCGCGATCGTCGTGCTGACGACGCCCGTCTCTCCGAGGGACGGCAGCACCTGGTCGATGTAGCGCAGGAACGACAGGCTGGGGCCGACGAGCAGGACTCCCGAGCGCTCGAGCACGCGCCGGTGCGCGTAGAGCAGGTACGCGGCGCGGTGCAGCGCGACCGCGGTCTTGCCGGTGCCGGGCCCGCCCTGCACGACGAGCGCGCCGGCGAGCGCCGAGCGGATGATCGTGTCCTGCTCGGCCTGGATCGTCGCGACGATGTCGCCCATGCGCCCGGTGCGGCCCGCGGCCATGGCGGCGAGCAGGGCTCCCTCGCCGGACAGCGAGGTCCCGGTGACGTCGGCCGGCGCGTCGAGGTCGAGGAGCTCGTCCTCGATCCCGGTCACCTCGCGTCCGCGCGTCACGAGGTGGCGACGGCGCACGACGCCGTCGGGGTGCGCCGCGGTCGCGCGGTAGAAGGCCTGGGCGGCGGGAGCGCGCCAGTCGGTGAGCAGGGACGTGTGCTCGGCGTCGGCGAGCCCGATGCGGCCGACGTAGCGGGCGGCGCCGTCGTCGAGGTCGAGGCGGCCGAACGCCAGGCGGTCCTCGACCGCGTCGAGCTGGGCGACGCGGTCCTCGTAGAGGGTCGCGAACGCGTCGCGCTCGCTGCGGTTCTGCGGGGAGCCGGAGGGGCCCGAGCGCCGCACGGCGTCGAGCCGTGCGCGTGCCGCCGCCCGCAGCTCGTCGAGGCGCGCGTAGAGGGTGTCCACGACCTCCTGCTCGAGCCGGAGCTCGTCGATGCGTCCCACGCTGTCCCTTCGTCGACCCGTGCCGCGCTCCCCGTCGTGCCCGCCGGTGCGGCCGTCCATTATGGCGCACGGGGAGCCTGTCGCAGACACGCGCTCGCCCGGCAGGGCCGGAAGCGACCCGCCCGCTAGGATCGGGGCCCATGGCGACCAGACGGGAGCCGGCGTCGTGACGGAGAACGACCGGCAGGTCCCCCCCGAGGGGCGCTCGGCACGGGGCGACGTGTCGCGCCCGCAGCGTGCCGTGCTCGCTCCGACCGACGAGCTGCGGATCCTCCTCGTCGAGGACGACGACGGCGACGCGATCCTCGTCGAGGAGCTGCTCTCCGACGCGAACCTCAAGGTCGAGCTGCACCGGGCGACGACGCTCGACGCCGCGCTCGACATGCTCCTCACCCACCACGTCGACTGCGTCCTGCTGGACCTCGGCCTCCCGGACTCGGTGGGCCTGTCGGCCGTGGAGCGGGTCCGGGCCGGGACTCACCCGCCCGCGCTCGTCGTGCTCACGGGACACGCGGGCATCGACCTCGGCGTCCAGGCGGTCGCGGCCGGAGCCGACGACTACCTCGTCAAGGGCGAGGTCGACGGCGACCTGCTCGGGCGCTCGGTGCGCTACGCCGTCCAGCGCCGCATGTCCGTCGAGCAGCAGCGTGCTCTGTACCGCAGCGAGGTCCGCGCCGCGGAGACGGCCAGGCTCGAGCGTGCGCTCCTGCCCACGCCGCTCGTGCAGGACGACCGCCTCGACGTGATGGTCGGCTACGTCCCGGGCGGCAACGGCCTCCTGGGCGGTGACTTCTACGACGCCGTCGAACGGCCGGACGGGTCCGTCCTGTGCGTCATCGGCGACGTCGCGGGGCACGGACCCGACGAGGCCGCGCTCGGGGCGACGCTGCGCACGGCGTGGCGCACGATCGTGCTCAGCGACACCGAGCCTGCCGGGATCCTGCCGCTGCTCGAGCGTGTCCTCGTGCCGGAGCGAGCACGCTCGGAGGTCTTCGTCACGCTGTGCCAGGTCGTGGTCTCCGCAGACCGTCGCCGAGCCGAGATCTACCTCGCGGGCCACCTCGCCCCGCTCCTCCTGCGGGACACGTCCTCGGAGATCCGGCCGACGGCCCGGGGCCGCGCGCTCGGCATCCCCGTCTCGGGCGGGTGGACGCCGCAGGAGGTGGACCTGGGGGAGCGCTGGGCGCTCATGCTCTACACCGACGGCCTCGTCGAGGCGACCGTGGCGGGACCCGAGGGCGCCGGTGCCGGCCTGCGCGCACGACCGGAGCGCGTCGGGGTCGAGGGCCTGCGCCGCGCCGTGGACGCCGCGCTCGAGCACGGCACCGAAGGTGTCGTGGAGCGCGTGTTCCACCGCGTGCGGGACCTGCACGGTGGGCCCCTGGCGGACGACGCCGCGCTCCTCGTCATCGGCTGGGGCGGCGACACCGCGTCCCCGGGCGAGCGCACCGCGACCCTCGCGGACTCCGACGAGTGGGCGCGGTGAGCGCGACGCCGGACGGTCCGCGCGGTGCGCCGACCCGTGCCGAGACCCGTGCTCCGACGCTGCGCCGCAGGCTCGGCTGGGCGCTCGTCGTCGCCGGGGTGATCCTGCTCGGGGTCCTCGCGACGTCGGCGATCGCGCTCTCCCGCGTGCTCACGCTGCAGGCCGAGGTCACCGGGCCCTACTTCGAGGCCGTCACGCAGGCGGACGCGGCCTACGTCGGCCTGCTCGACGCCGAGGTCGCGGTGCGCGCGTTCGTCGCCACGGGGGACGACACGGCGCTCGAGGCCTACACGCGCGCCGTCGGACCGGACGCCGCGGGAGTCGTCCCGGACCCGGACGTGCTCGCAGGCCTGGATCTCGACGACGACCTCGCCACGACGACGGAGCAGGCGGACGCCTCCGTCCGCGCCTGGGTCGCGCAGTATGCCGAGCCGGCGATCGCCAGGACCGAGGACGTAGGGCCCGGACGCGTGCGGGCCGGCGACCAGGCGCGCGGGGCGGAGCTGTTCGGGCAGGCACGGGCGGACACGTCCCACTACGTCGCCGCGCTGCGGGCGGACCGCCTCGAGCACGTCGACGCCCTCGACCGGTGGAGCCGCGCGCTGTTCGGCAGCGTCCTGGTCCTCGTCGGCTCGGCGCTCGCCGTGGGCATCATCCTGTGGGTCTGCCTCAAGCGCTGGGTGACGGATCCGATGGCGGCGCTCGCGCACCGGGTGCGGCTCGTGAGCTCGGGCCAGCTCGACGAGCCCGTCGTGACCTCGGGTCCGGCCGAGATCGCCGACCTCGCGAAGGACGTCGAGCACATGCGGGTCGAGCTAGTGAACCAGGTCGCGGAGATCAAGTCCTCGCACGAGGACGCCGCACGCTCGCACGAGCTCCTGGCCGAGCAGGCGAGCGAGCTCGAGCGCTCGAACCGCGACCTCGAGCAGTTCGCCTACGTCGCCTCGCACGACCTGCAGGAGCCTCTGCGCAAGGTCGCGAGCTTCACCCAGCTCCTCAAGAAGCGGTACGGGGGCGAGCTCGACGAGCGCGCGGACCAGTACATCGACTTCGCGGTCGACGGCGCCAAGCGCATGCAACGCCTGATCCAGGACCTGCTCGGGTTCTCCCGGGTCGGGCGCACCGGTGCCGAGCGGGTCGACGTGGACCTCGAGCGTGCGCTCGAGACCGTGGTCGAGGACGCCTCCGAGACCATCGCCGCGACCGGAGCCACGATCACGCACGACCCGCTGCCCGTCGTCGTCGGCGAGCGCGCCCTGCTGCACCAGCTCCTCGCGAACCTCCTGGGCAACGCGCTGAAGTTCCGCGACCCCGACCGCGCGCCCGTCGTGCACGTCGGCGTGCTCGCGCGCGACACGCACTGGGAGCTCTCCGTCGCCGACAACGGGATCGGGATCGACCCGCAGTACGCCGAGCGCGTGTTCGTCATCTTCCAGCGCCTGCACGCGAAGGACGTCTACGAGGGCACGGGCATCGGCCTCGCGCTGTGCAAGCGCATCGTCGAGTACCACGGCGGCCGCATCTGGATCGAGCCGCGCGAGGGTGGCACGACGATCCGCTTCACCCTCGCCCACGCGTACGTGCACGCCCAGGTCGGCTACGCTCGCTCCGACCGCGACGCGACGCAGGAGACGGCACCCCGCGCGCGCCACGACGACGAGGAGAGCACCGCATGAGCAACGCCAGCCTGCCGATCGACGTCCTGCTGGTCGAGGACGACCCCGGCGACGTGCTCATGACGCGCGAGGCGTTCGAGGACCACAAGGTCACGAACCGCCTCTCGGTGGTCTCCGACGGCGTGAGCGCGCTCGAGTTCCTGCGCAAGCAGGGCGAGCACGCCGACGCCCCGACGCCCGACCTCATCCTGCTCGACCTGAACCTGCCCCGGATGGACGGCCGCGAGGTCCTCGCCGAGCTCAAGGAGGACGAGGCGCTGCGCAAGATCCCGGTCGTCGTCCTCACGACGTCGGAGGCCGAGGAGGACGTGGTGCGCAGCTACTCGCTGCACGCGAACGCCTACGTGACCAAGCCCGTCGACTTCGACCGGTTCATCGACGTCGTGCGGCAGATCGACGACTTCTTCGTCTCGGTAGTGCGCCTGCCGGGTCGCTGAGCACGCGGCTCCGGCCGCGCCCGACCTGCGCGGGAAGGATCAGGCGACCCCTCTTGTTACGGTCCTCAGGCCCTGGGCGCCGCTCGCGGTGCCGGGGCGCAGAGGTGGCAAGGACGTGACGAGGAGGAAGCATGCTGGACCCTCGAGGGATCTACGAGCTCGACGAGCAGGCCGTCGCACGCCTGTGGCCGACGGCTCCCGAACCCGGTGCGGGGCCCGTGCTGCTGCACGCCGTGGCGGGGTTCGTGGACGCCGGGAACGCGGGCGAGATCGCCGTCGAGCACCTGCTCGAGATCGGTGAGGTGACGCGCGTCGCGACGTTCGACGTCGACCAGCTCCTCGACTACCGCTCGAAGCGCGCGACCATGACCTTCAGCACCGACCGCTGGAGCGACTACGACGAGCCGCACCTCGTGATCGACCACGTGCGCGACGCCGAGGGCAGCGGCTTCCTGCTCCTGCACGGAGCCGAGCCGGACGTGCAGTGGGAGCGCGTGGTCGCCGCGGTGCGCGACGTCGTCGAGCGGCTGGGCGTGTCGCTCACGGTCGGTTTCCACGGGATCCCCATGGGCATCCCGCACACGCGCCCGCTGTCCGTGACCGCGCACGCGACGCGGCCCGAGCTGCTCGGCGAGCACTCGTCGTGGTTCGGCACCGTGAAGGTCCCCGCGAGCCTCGCCGCGCTCCTCGAGCTCCGGCTCGGCCGCGCGGGTCACGACGCGGTCGGCTACACGGTCCACGTTCCCCACTACCTCGCGCAGTCGGCGTACCCGCCCGCGGCGGTCGTCGCGCTCGAGCAGGTCCAGCGGGTCACGGGGCTCGACCTCGCGACGGCGGGGCTCGCCGAGGCCGCGCAGGACGCGACGACGGAGGTCGAGCGCCAGGTCCGCGACTCCGAGGAGGTCGCCGCCGTCGTGCGGGCGCTCGAGGAGCAGTACGACGCGTTCGCGCGCTCCGTCGGGCGCACGAGCCTGCTCGCCGAGTCGGCACCCATCCCGACCGCGGAGGAGCTCGGCGCGGAGTTCGAGCGGTTCCTCGCCCAGCAGGCCGGCGACTGACGGCATCGGGCGGCCCCGTGTCCCCGGGGTGCTATGTGCTGAAAAATGCTCACGAGAGCGGCGAGTCGGCGTGGCGGACCTCACACGGCGCGTGCCACACTGTCACCCGTTGCAGTGACGTACCTGCGCACGACCCGGTGCAGGTCACGCGTGGTTCTGCCCGGCGGGGCGGGCCGCGACGGGACCTGCCGGCCGTCCCCGGCCGGGCCGCCGGCGAAGGACGTGGGGCATGACATTGCGGCGCACCGGGGGTGGACGAAGGGTCCGCTCGCTGATGTCCCGGATGGACAGAAGGTCAGAGGAACAGCATGGCGCAGGGTTCTGTGAAGTGGTTCAACGCCGAGAAGGGCTACGGCTTCATCGCGCAGGACGGCGGCGGTGCCGACGTCTTCGTGCACTACTCGGCGATCGAGACGAACGGGTACCGCACGCTCGAAGAGGCGCAGCGGGTCGAGTTCGAGATCACCCAGGGCCCCAAGGGCCCGCAGGCGGAGCAGGTCCGCCCGCTCTGACGTCTCCGACGTCCCGGCCGGCGCCGCCCGGTCGGAGAGCAGTCCCGCAGGAGCCGCACCCGGCACGGGGTGCGGCTCCTGCCGTCTCAGGCCCCTCGTGCCGAGCCGTCCGCGGGCACGGGTCCCACGGGGTCCGTGAAGGGCGTGGCCGGGCCCACGAACGCCGTGAGCTCCGACCCGGCGAGCACGCGCGCCGGGGCCGGGAGCGAACGGACGGCGCGCGCCAGGCCGGGACCGTCGAGATCGAGGGTCCCGCCGTCGCGCACCGCGACGAGCACGACGTTGCCGTAGCGCCGTCCCTTGAGCTGCGCGGGCTCGGCGATCGCGGCGAGGCGTGCGCCGGTGGTGCCGGCCGGGCCGGCGGGGCCCCGCGCCGGGGGACCTGTCAGCGCGGCGGCGATCGTCGCGAGCTCGCGCCGGGTCGTGGTGAGCGGAGGCCGGTCGGCGCAGTTGACGAGGTAGACACCGCCAGGGCGCAGCACCCGCCGCACGTCTGCCACGGCACCGAGCGTGACGAGGTGCTCGGGGGTCCGGTCGCCGTCGAACACGTCCCGCACGACGACGTCGAACGACTCCTCGGGCAGGCTCGCCACGGCGTGGCGGGCGTCGTCCGGGCGAAGGCGCAGACGGGGGGAGCGCGGCAGGTCGAACCACTCGCGCACGAGCTCGAGCAGCCGGGCGTCGAGATCGATGCCGACCTGGCTCGAGCCGGGACGGCTGTGCTCGACCCACCGCGCGAGGGTGCATCCCGCCGCGCCGAGGTGCAGGACGCGCAGCGGGCCCGCGGGGAGCTCGTCGACGACGGCCGCCATCTGCTGCATGTACTCGAACGCCAGCATCCCGGGGTCGTCCAGGTCGAGGTGGGAGCTCGGGACGCCGTTGACGTACAGCGTCACCGCTGAGGGACGGTCGGGGTCGCGCTCGACGTGCGCCGTCCCGGTGGACGTCGGGACCGGCTCCGTGGGCAGCTCCGCAGGACGGGGCCCCGTGCCTCGTCGCCGGGGCGATGTGGGTGGCCCCGAGGATCCTGGTGAGCGACGGGCGGTGCGGCGGGCCATGCGCCCACGGTACGGGCACACCGGGCACGTCCGGTGACGACGTTGACAGGAGTCGAACACGTGTTCGATAGTGGGAGCGGGAGGTGCGCGATGACGAACGACGCAGGCGTGAGAGGTCCGGCCGCCGTACCGGCGGAGGTGCACCGGCTGCTGGCGCGCGCGGAGGCCGAGCTCGTCGCGGCGTCGCTCGCGACGAACCCCGCGGAGCGGTTCCTCCACGCGCACCTCGGCGCCCTCCGGGCCGCCGCCGCGGTCGTCGCGCTGCGCGGGCGGCCCGTCCGCCGCGGGCGCGCCCGGCCGGTGTGGGACCAGCTGGCCGACGCCGAGCCCGGCCTTGCCGCCTGGTCGGTCTACTTCGCGAGCGGCGCGCGCGTGCGTGCGGCGGTGGACGCCGGCCGGTTCGACGCCGTCGACGCGCGCCGCGCCGACGAGCTCGTCGCGTGCGCGGAGGACTTCCGGGACGAGGTGGCGATGCTCGTCGACCCGCAGGCGGGCTTCGTCCGCCTGCCAGGGCTGCGGACCGTGGCGTCGTGACCAGCGCGCCGAGCCGGACGTGAGCCGGGGACCGCGCGCCGTCGTCCGGCGCGACTGGGGCGACGACGAGGACGGGTGCGCGATCCTCCACGTCGACATGGACGCGTTCTTCGCCTCCGTGGAGCTGGCGCGTCGGCCGCAGCTCGCGGGTCGACCGGTCATCGTCGGCGCGGCGGAGCGCGGGGTCGTGCTGGCCGCGACGTACGAGGCGCGGGCGTTCGGCGTGCACTCGGCGATGCCCATGGTCACCGCTCGCCGGCTGTGCCCTCGGGCGATCGTCGTCCCGCCCGACCACGCTCGGTACCACGAGGTCTCGACCTCGGTCATGGGGATCCTAGGCGAGGTCACCGCGCTGGTCGAGCAGGTGAGCGTCGACGAGGCGTTCCTCGACGTGAGCGGCGCACGCCGTCGGCTCGGCGCGCCGACGCGGATCGGTGCCGAGCTGCGCCGTCGTGTGCTGGCCGAGCACGGGATCACGTGCTCGGTGGGCATTGCGACGACGAAGTTCGTCGCCAAGCTCGCGTCGACGTACGCGAAGCCGGACGGCATGCTCCTCGTGCCCGCCGCCGCGACCGTCCCGTTCCTGCGCACGCTCCCGGTGGGCGCGCTGTGGGGCGTGGGGGAGCGGACCGAGCAGACCCTCGCCCAGTGGGGGATCCGTACCGTCGCCGAGCTCGCGGACACGGACGTCGCGTCGTTGCAGACGGCCGTCGGCAAGGTCGCGGGCGCCCACCTGCACGACCTCGCGTGGGGTCGCGACCCGCGGCCGGTCCAGCCGGAGCGGTCCGAGCGGAGCATCGGTGCCGAGACCACCTTCACCCACGACCTGCGCGACCTCGCCGCGGTCCAGGCGCGGGTCCTCGAGCTCGCCGACCGGTGCGCCGCCCGGCTGCGCGGCCAGGGCCTGGTGACCCGGACGGTGAGCGTCAAGGTCCGCACGAGCGACTTCCGCACCGTCACCCGGGCGCGGACGCTCGGAGCCCCGACCGACGTGGCACGCGAGATCTACCTGGTGGCCCGTGAGCTCGTGGCCGGGGTCGACCTGCGGGGACTGGCGGTCCGTCTCGTGGGCGTGCGAGCCGAGGGGCTCGAGCCGCGCGCCGAGGCGGTCGTCCAGCCGACCCTCGAGGAGGCGGTCGAGGAGACGTCGGCGTCTCGGCGGCGCGTGGAGGAGGCCGTCGACGCGGTTCGGGGCCGGTTCGGGGTGAGATCCATCGCCATGGGCCCCTCCAGGGCCCCCTCGACTACCACGCCCGCGGATGTCGATCTATCCTGAGGGGGACATTCGACCACCGTGGAGAAACGGGGTGCTCATGCCTCTGTCTGAGTACGAGCAGCGGGTATTGGAGCAGATGGAGCGCGCGCTCACCTCGGACGATCCGCGGTTGGCGAACACGTTCCAGGCGCCACGACGACGTTCGGCGCTGCGCTACGTCCTGGCAGGAGTGGGCGTCGTCGGTGGCCTGCTGCTCCTGGTGCTCGGCGCCGCCATGTCCCAGACATGGATCGGCGTCGTGGGGTTCGTCCTCATGTTCGCCGGGGTCGTGCTGGTCTTCCAGGGGCCGCGCCCGTCCAAGAGCGGTCCGTCCGGCACCGTCGAGCCCGACGGCACCGTGCGTCCGGCCGCGAAGAGCAAGGCGGGGCGCAAGCCGCTCCTCAGCCGACTGGAAGAGCGCTGGGACCGTCGACGCGAGCAGGACGGTCGCTGAGCGACTGCTCCACCGCGCCGACGACGGCGTCGACGAGCGTGCGCAGGCGTTCGGGCGCGAGCGTTCGCGGGCGCCGTGCGTACCGCTCGTCCTCGAGCGCCGTCGCGAGCTCGGCGATCGTCTCGGCGAGGTCCTCGTCGAGCGGGTGCGGGCCGCGCTGCGCCAGCAGCGCCGTGAGGACCTTCTCCGGGACCTGTCTCGGCGTGGTCGACGACGGCCACCGGACGCCGAGACCGCCGAGCCGCTCGACGAGCTCGCGCCACGCGTCCTCGGCGTCGTGCAGCCCCTCGTCTCGCGTGCGCCTGCGAACCAGCATCCAGACCGCCCCGACCACGAGGGCCACGACGAGCAGGGCGACCCCGACGACGACCGGCCAGGGCGCGCCCTCGCCTTGCCCGTCCTCCAGCGTCCCACCGACGCCCGGCGCGTCCGGGGCCTGGCTCGCAGGCACCGACGGAGCGGGCGTCGCGGCGCCCGGCGTCGGCACGTTGCCCGGGTCGGACACCCCTCCGGGCGTGACGCTCACGGGGGTCGCCCAGCGCGGCGTCGGCCCGGTCTGCTGCGCCGGCGTCGGCTCGAACCGCACCCAGCCCTGCCCCGGGAAGTAGAGCTCCGGCCAGGCGTGCGAGTCCCGGCCCGTGACCTGGTAGCCGGTGTCGCTCACCTGGTCGCCCGGGAGGAACCCCACGCCGAGTCGCGCCGGGATACCGAGCGACCGCGCCATCATCGTCATCGCCGTCGCGAACTGGACGCAGTAGCCCGTACGGTCCTCGAGGAAGTCCCACACCGCGTCGCCCGACTCGCCGGGCGGGATCTCGGTCGAGTACGTGAACTGCGACGTGTCGCGGAAGTAGGTCTGGAGGGCGAGCGCCTGGTCGTACCGCGTCGTCGCGCCGCCGGCGACCGCCGTCGCGAGGTCGCGGATGTCCTGCTCGTGATCGGAGGCCGGCACGTCGAGGTAGTTGGGGTCGTCCGGGTCGCTGCCCGACGCCGTGCGCAGCGACTCGGCGTCGAGAGGGCGCGGGAAGACCTCGAGCTCGTAGGACGTCCCCTCGTCCGTGGGCTGCGCGCCGACGACCTCGTCGCGGACGGGATCGTACGACCACTCGCCGCCGATGTCGAGCGTGCGGGGCTCCGTCGGGACGGGAAGCTTGGTGTCGCGCAGCGACTCGAGCGTGACGTCCACCGTCGTCGGCTCCTCGCCCACGGTCTCGTCCGGCCACAGGACCTGGTCCCCGTCGACCGGCTCGCCGTCGCGGTCCGCGCCGCGCCGCCAGTTCGTCCCGTCGAAGCCCGTGAGCGTGAAGACCCGCAGCGGGCCGACGTCGTCGCCGTCCGTGCGGTAGCGCAGGACCACCTCGTCGGAGCGCTCGGCGAGGTCGCGGCGCATGTCGAGGTCGTCCGAGAGCCGGACGGTCTGCCCGGCCGACGCGAAGAGCCGGGACCAGGACGCCGAGGCGATCTCGGGGAGCGAGGCGCTCGCCGTCCCGATGCCCAGGCCGACGATCGCGACGGCGAGCGCGGTGACGACGGCTCCGACGGCGCGCAGGCCGCCCACGGCCCGGTCGTCGGCGCCGCGTGCCCCGGTCCGCCCGCGGCGCACCGTGCGGTGCGGGTTGTCGACGGCCAGGAGCAGGACGAGCGCGGTCACGGTCACGACGAACGCCACGGGCGGCACCTCGCCGACGATGACGAGCCCGGGCACCCACAACGCGAGCAGGGGCAGGGCGACGCCGGCGCCGAGCCGGAGCCCTCCCGCCATGAGGTCCGCCACGAGGAACACGACGACGGCGCCGCCCACCGCCATGAGCGCGATCGGGAGGCTCGGGTCGATGGGTGCCACCTCGGCGAGGGTCAGATCACGAGCCGTGGTGAGCCGGGAGACGAGGCGGTCGACGTTCGTCAGTCCGATGAGCAGCGAGAACCGGTCCGTCGGTCCGCCGTACAGGCCGAGGAGCGCCCAGAGGCCCACCACGAGGCCGGCGAGCGACGGCAGCAGGGCGGCGGGCGGCGCGAGCGTCTCGCCTCGCGCCGCGTGCGAGCGCTCGAGGGCGTAGCGGGACAGCCCGGTCACGAGTGCCAGCAGCGCGATCGTCCGCGTCGCCGTCCCGGTCCAGCCACCCGGACCGATGACGCTCCCCAGCGCGTACGTCGACGCGACGACCGCCACGGCGACGCACGCGCTGGTCGCGAGGACGCGCAGCGCGAGGCCGCTCGGGACCGTGGTGCCGGGTCTGGTCATCGCGAGCCCTCCACGAGCAGGGTCCAGGCGCGCTCGAGCGGCGCGGACGGGTCGACGAGGACGGCATGGCCCCCGGTCGCCCGCAGGGCGGAGACGGTCTCGAGCGCGTCGGCGTGCTCCGGGGCCCACGGCCGGGGGCTCACGACGAGCGCCCGGTGGAGCCCGTCGGAGGCCATCGCGGCGACGGTGTGCCGGGCGACGGAGCCGAGGGGCCCGAGCACCGCGACGGTGATCTCTCCCGGCCGGCGGTCACGACGCAGGGCGTCGGCGGTCGCGACGACGGACCGGTCGACGTCTGCCACCGCGTGGTGGCCATGGAGGTCGACGGTCGCGTCGAGGAGGTCTGCGGGCCCCTCGCCCGACCTGTTGACGCGAAAGCCGATGCCGGAGACGACGGGTGCGAGCGACGTCGGGACGAGCCGCACCGGATGGCCGGCCTGCAGGAGCGAGACTGCGATCGACGCCGCGCACTCGACCGCCCACTCGCCGTCGGCGAGGGCGCGGGAGCTCGAGGCGGCGAGCTCCGGGTGTGGCAGGAGACCTCGGTCGAGGAGCACGGTGACGGGCGGCAGGCCGGCACTCTCGTCGGCGCGGACCATGAGCTGTCCGCGCCGGGCGGCGCTGACCCAGTGCACGCGCCGGGGGTCGTCGCCTGCGACGTAGTCGCGCAGGACGGAGTCGTCGCTCGAGGCGAGCCGGGCGCCTGACGCCGAGCGCTCGTGCTCGCCGAACGCGCGCGCCCCGCGCACCGGGAGCTCGACCGTACGCGGCCACACGGCGACCGACGTCGGGTCGCCGAGCTCCTGGGTCGCGCTGACGAGGCCGAACAGGTCCACCCGGGTCGTGAGCAGCGGTCCGAGCGCCCACCGGCCCCGCCGCAGCGGGCGCAGGCGGTACCGCACGGCGATGTGGTCGCCCACGGTCGCGACCTGCGCGCGCAGCGAGCCCTGGTCGCACAGCTCGTGGGCCGCCTGCTCGCTGATCCGCAGCCGGGAGAGCGTCGTCGCGGTCGTCGCCGTCGTGCGCGCCGCCGCGACGGTGAGGCGTGCGGTCGTGAACTGGCCGCGCACGGCGGGGTTGGGCTGGACGCGGCGGGCGACGTGGAGCGCGCCGCGGCCGCGGTCGATGCGCCGGACCGTCATCCAGCACCACGCCGCGCCGACCGCGAGCAGCGCCGCGGCGCCCAGCCCGACGAGGTCCTGGAGCCCCAGCGTGACGCCGAGGACGACGAGCGCAGCACCGGCCACGAGCACGGCCGTGCCACGACGCGTCGGGCGCGCCCGGGCGAGGCCCCGGCGGGTGCGGCGGAGCCTCGCGAGGAGCGGGGAGTCGCGCACGTCAGCGTCGCTCGGTCGCGTCCAGGGCGGGGATCGGCGTCTGCGCCACGATCGAGGCGACGACGGCCTCGGAGTCCTGGCCGGCGAGGCGCGCCTCCGTCGTGATGACGAGGCGGTGGGCGAGGACCGGCACGGCGAGGTACTGCACGTCGTCGGGCAGCACGTGGTCGCGTCCCGACATCGCGGCCACGGACTTGGCGGCCCGCAGGAGCTGCAGCGAGGTGCGCGGGGAGGCGCCGAGGCGCAGGCCGGGGTGCTCGCGCGTCGCGGTGACGAGGCCGAGGACGTAGCGCTTGACGGCCGTGGACGCGTAGACCGACCGGACGACGTCGGCGAACCGCAGGACGTCCGCACCGGTCGTCACCGGCCGCAGGTGCGCGAGCGGCGTGTCCGCCTCCTGACGGTCGAGCATCCGCAGCTCCGCGTCCAGGTCGGGGTACCCGACGGTCAGGCGCGCCATGAACCGGTCGCGCTGCGCCTCGGGGAGCGGGTACGTGCCCTCCATCTCGACCGGGTTCTGGGTGGCGACGACGAGGAACGGGCTGGGGAGCAGGTGCGTCGTCCCGTCGACCGTCGTCTGGCCCTCCTCCATGCACTCCAGGAGGGCCGACTGCGTCTTGGGCGAGGCGCGGTTGATCTCGTCCCCGATGACGATGTTGGAGAAGACCGGCCCGGGCCGGAACTCGAACTCGTGGTTCGCCGCCCGGTAGATGTTGACCCCGGTGAGGTCGCTCGGCAGCAGGTCGGGGGTGAACTGGATACGGCCGACCTTGCAGTCGATCGTCCGCGCGAGCGCCTTCGCGAGCGTCGTCTTGCCGACCCCCGGGACGTCCTCGATGAGGAGGTGTCCCTGCGCGAGGAGCACCGCGACGGTGATGGTGACGAGGTCCGGGCGGCCCGTGACGACGGACTCGATGCCCGACCGGATCCGTCCGGTCGTCTCGACGAGCTCGTCGAGGCCGTCGAGGCCGCTCTCGTCGGACGACGCGAGGGGGGCGATGTCGGGGAGCACGAAGACCTCCGTCGTCGGTGGCGCAGGGGCATGGTACGAGAACCGCAGGTGGGGACGAGCCTAGTTGAACCGGAGCCCTCGTCCGACCGCTGGGGGCTCCCGGATCCTCGTCGGGCCCGGTGTGCCCCCGGTAGGGATCGCTGCGGGGGCGATCTCGGTCCTGCGACGCGCCATGGGGAGTCCTCCCCTCCACCCTCCTCCACCTGCGCTGACCTGCGGAGATTCGACGGACCAGGGTGAAGTTGCGGAAGTTCCCCGAGAGCGGTGGAGGGAAGTGGAGTACGGTGGAGGACCAGGGAGCGGGAGGGGAGGTGCCAGGTGCATGTCCGGCTTCGAGGGCGACGTGCTCGGCGGCTCTTCCGGCCTGCTCCTGGGCACCTTCACGCCACGTCTGGACGACAAGGGGAGGCTCATCCTCCCGGCGAAGTTCCGGCCGCGGCTCGCACCGGGGCTCGTCATGACGCGGGGGCAGGAGCGTTGCCTGTTCCTGCTGCCGATGGACGAGTTCCGGCGCATGTACGACCAGGTCCGTCAGGCACCGGTGACGAGCAAGCAGGCACGGGACTACCTGCGCGTCTTCCTCTCGGGGGCGAGCGACGAGATCCCGGACCGGCAGGGGCGCGTCTCGATCCCGGCGCCGCTGCGGGCCTACGCGGGTCTCGACCGCGACGTCGCCGTGATCGGCGCCGGGACGAGGGTCGAGATCTGGGACGCGCAGGCCTGGGAGACGTACCTCGCGGAGCAGGAGTCGGCGTACTCCGACACCGCCGAGGAGGTGTTCCCCGACCTGCGCTTCTAGCAGCGACGAGCACGACGAGCACGAGGTAGGACGGAGGGCCCTCGCACGGTGAGGCCTCCTCCCGCCCGGTCTGGCGCACTTCCCCGGCGCCAGAAAGGACGCGGAGGGAGACCTGACCGTACGAGGCGGCTCCCCGGACGCACGGACGGACGACAGCACGACGACGCGAGACCGACGAGGAAGGAGAGCACGGCCATGACGACATCCGACGACGCCGCACAGCGGCACGTCCCCGTGCTGCTCCAGCGCTGCGTCGACCTCCTCGCACCGGCGCTCGCGGAGCCCGGGGCGGTGCTGGTCGACTGCACGCTCGGCATGGGCGGCCACACGGAGGCCGTCCTCGACCAGGTCCCGACGGCGCGCGTCGTGGGCATCGACCGCGACCCCGAGGCGATCGACCGCGCGTCGCGGCGTCTCGCACGGTTCGGCGACCGGTTCCGCGCGGTGCACGCCGTGTACGACGAGATCGGCGACGTCGTCGCGGAGGTCGTGGGCGGCCCGGTCCAGGGCGTGCTCATGGACCTCGGGGTGTCGTCGCTGCAGATCGACGAGAGCGAGCGCGGGTTCTCCTACGCCCACGACGCCCCGCTGGACATGCGCATGGACGCGACCACGGGCAGCACGGCGGCCGACGTCCTCAACACGTACGACGAGCGCGAGCTCACGCGCATCCTGCGCGAGTACGGCGAGGAGCGGTTCGCGCAGCGCATCGCGCGGGCAGTCGTGCGCCGTCGTGAGGAGCGTCCCTGGACGCGCAGCGCCGACCTCGTCGACCTCGTGCGCGCGTCCATCCCGGCGGCGACGCGCACGACGGGCGGCAACCCGGCCAAGCGGACCTTCCAGGCGCTGCGCATCGAGGTGAACGGCGAGCTCGAGGTCCTCGAGCGGGCCGTGCCGGCCGCGGTGGAGGCGCTCGCGGTCGGCGGCCGCATCGTCGTCGAGTCCTACCACTCGCTCGAGGACCGCATCGTCAAGCGCGTGCTGGCGGCCGGTGCGACGGTCAGCTCGCCGCCCGGGCTGCCGGTGGTGCCGGAGTCGGACCAGCCCTACCTGCGCCTGCTGACGCGGGGCGCCGAGGAGGCGTCGCCCGTCGAGCGGGAGAACAACCCGCGGTCCGGTTCGGTCCGCCTGCGTGCCGCCGAGCGCACGCGACCGACCCCCGACCACCGCCGCCCGTCCCGCCGCCCGAGCTCGGGCGGCCCGACCCACCGACCGACCCGCAGACCGAACGACCCGGGGGAGAGGACACGATGAGCGCACAGAGGTCCGCAGCGACCGCCCGCCCGCTCCCGCGCACGGCGAGGCCGGCACCGGCGCGCCGCCCCGACCTGACCGCCCTGCCCGGTGGCGCCGCCGAGCGCGGCGCGCGCTCCCGGCTGGAGCTCGTGCGTGCGCCGCTGCAGGCGCGCTCGCGCGTCCCGTTCCTCGTCCTGTGCATGTCGCTCCTCGGTGCGGCGCTCCTGTGTGCTCTCCTGGTGAACACGACGATGGCGCGCAACTCCTACGAGATGTCGGAGCTGCGCCGGGAGGTGGGGCGCGTGGCGCAGGACACGCAGAGCCTGCAGGCGCAGGTCCACGACAACAGGGCGACGCTGGACGAGCAGGCCCGCGGTCTCGGCATGGTCGAGGCGAAGGACCCGGCGATGGTCCGGCTCGCGGACGGCACGGTCCTCGGCGTCCCGCAGGAGGAGGCCGGGCAGTGACGCAGGGGACGGGACCGCGACGCACGACCGGGCAGCGACCGGCCGCGTCGTCGGCGCGTCCCGTGCGCACGACCCCGGCTCGTGCGGGAACGGCCCGCACGACCCCTGCCCGGACCACGCCGGCCCGTCCGGCGCAGGGGCGCGCGACCGGGGCCCGGGCGACCGCACCGCGGGCCGCGACGACGCGCGGTGGGTCGCGCCCCCCGGCGCGGCCGGCCCGACCGCCGAGACCCCCGCGCGAGCCCGGCCGCCCGGAGCGACGGCAGCGGTGGCTCATGGTGATCGCCGGGCTGGTCGTGGCGCTCTTCGTGGGGCAGCTCGTGCACGTCCAGGTGTTGCGTGGTCCCGCGCTCGCCGCCCAGGCGCGCGACGAACGCCTGCGCAGCACGACGACCGTCGCGCACCGCGGAGACGTCACAGACGCCGACGGCGTCGTGCTCGCGACGTCGGTCGACCGCTACACGATCGTCGCCGACCAGCAGGCCATCGCCGACTTCACGCCGCGACCGACGCACCTCGTGGACGGGGAGCCCCTGACCGAGGGCGGCGCGGTCGGGATGGCACGGCTGCTCGCGCCGGTGCTCCAGATGCCGCCCCCGGAGCTCGCGGCGCTCCTCAACGGTACGAGCCGGTACAAGGTGCTCAAGCGCGACGTCGTGCCGGAGGTCCAGCGGGCGATCGCGGACCTCGACGTGCGAGCGTGGATCATCACCGAGCCGACGAGCGAGCGCACCTACCCGGCGAGCACGGTGGCGGGCAACCTCGTGGGTTTCGTGGACAGCGACCAAGTCGGGCAGGGCGGCATCGAGGCCGCATACGACGAGGTCCTCGCCGGCACACCGGGCTTTCGACGGTGCGAGACAGGTCTCGGCGGCCAGCTCATCCCGACCGGCCACTGCGAGGTCGTCGACGCCGTGCCCGGGCGCGAGGTGCAGCTCACGGTGTCGCGCGACGTCCAGTGGAAGGCGCAGGACGCGGTGGACCGCGCCGTGAGCGAGACGGGCGCGCAGTTCGCGATCGCCGTCGTGCAGAACGTGCGGACGGGTGAGGTGCTCGCGCTCGCCGACTCGGGCACGGTGAACCCCAACGACCGCTCGACCGACGCGGTGTCCCGGCCGAGCCGGGCGGTGTCCAACGTGTTCGACCCCGGGTCGACCGGCAAGGTCATCACGATGGCAGCGGCCATCGAGGGCGGGTATGCCGACGCGGCGACCCAGTTCGAGGTGGCCGACCGCTACACGACGCCCAACGGTCAGACGTTCAAGGACTCGCACGACCACCCGGTGCAACGGCTGACGCTCGCGGGAGTGCTCGCGGAGTCCTCGAACACCGGCACGGTCCAGGTGGGCGAGCAGATCCCCAAGCAGGTGCGGTACGACTACCTGCGCAAGTTCGGGTTCGGGGAGACGACCGGTCTCGGGCTACCGGGGGAGTCCGCGGGCATCCTCCACCCGGCCGACGAGTGGGACGGGCGCACCGAGTACGCCGTGCTGTTCGGGCAGAGCGTCGCGGTGAACGCGATCCAGGCAACGAGCGTCTTCTCGACGATCGCGAACGGCGGCCTCCGGACGACGCCGAGCATCGTCGCCGGGACGACGGTCGAGCACGGTACGTTCGTGCCCGCCGACACCCCCGCACCGGAGCGCGTCGTCTCACAGGAGACGGCCGACACGGTGCTGCACATGATGGAGTCGGTCGTCGAGGAGGGCACCGGGTCGAGCGCCGCCGTCCCCGGCTACAGGATCGCGGGAAAGACGGGCACGGCTGAGGCAGCGGGTGCCGACGGGCAGCTCTCGGGAATCATGGCGTCGTTCATCGGCGTGGCCCCGGCGGACGACCCGCAGTACACGGTGTCGGTCTTCCTCAAGGACCCGCACTCCTCGATCTTCGGCGGGGTGGTCGCGGCGCCGGTCTTCAGCGAGATCATGGGCTTCACCCTCGAGCACGAGGGCGTGCCGCCGAGCACCGAGCCGTACGTCCCTCTCGCCACGACGTGGTGATGCTCACCACGGCGTGCGTGGAAGGCGGTGCCGACCCGCGCGATCGCGGTCTGCCGACCTGCGGCCGGGCACGCCGCTTGCGGGCCTGCCGTGCCTGGCACGGTAGGTTCTACACGTGACATCCCCGATCGACCGTCTTCGTCCTGCCGCGACCACCCGTCGCACGGTCGAGGACCTGGCTGCACGGTTCGGTCTCGACGTCCGCGCAGGTGGGGAGGTCGAAGCTCCCTCGGCACACGCTGCCGTGCAGGTGTGGTCGGTGGCCTCCGACGACCGCGCGGCGGACGAGGGCGACCTGTTCGTCGCGCTCCCGGGCGCGCGCGCGCACGGCGCCCGGTTCGCCGCCGCCGCCGTCGGCCGCGGCGCGCACGCCGTCCTCACCGACGAGCAGGGTGCGGGACTGCTGGAGACTGCGGGGATCGACGTCCCCGTGCTCGTCGCGCAGGACCCGCGCGCGCTGCTCGGGCCGGTCGCCGCCTGGGTCTACGGCAGCCCCGCGCACGACCTGACAACGTTCGGCGTCACGGGCACGAACGGCAAGACCACCACGACGTACCTCGTCGACCACGCGCTGCGCGCGCTCGGCTGGAAGGGCGGCCTGATCGGCACGGTCGAGATGCGCTCGGGCGACCGCGTGCTCCCCAGCCGCCTGACGACGCCCGAGGCCGCCGACCTCCAGGCGCTGCTCGCCGCGATGCGCGAGGACGAGGTGCGCACGCTCGCGATGGAGGTCTCGTCGCACGCGCTCGCGCTGCACCGCGTGGACGGCCTCGTCTTCGACGTCGTGGGCTTCACGAACCTCAGCCAGGACCATCTGGACTTCCACGGCGACCTGCAGGAGTACTTCGAGGCGAAGGCTCTGCTCTTCACGCCGGAGCACGCACGCCGCGGCGTCGTCGTCGTCGACGACGCGTGGGGCGAGCGCATGGTCGCGGCCGCCCACGTCCCCGTGGCGACGCTGCGCGTCGCCGGTGGGGACGACGGCGGAGCAGCGGGCGACGCGGACTGGACCGTGACCGAGGCCGTGCCGCAGGGTGCGGGCGGCACGTCCTTCACGCTCCGGCACCGCGACGGTCGCTCCGTGCGCACGACGACCTCGCTGCCCGGGTCGTTCAACGTCGCCAACGCCGCGCTCGCGCTGGCGCTCGTGCTCGAGGCGGGCACCGACCCGCGCGATCTCGAGGCGGCGCTCGACGCCGTCGGCGGGCTCGCCCCGGCGGTCCCGGGCCGCATGGAGGTCGTCTCCCAGCCCCCGCACGCCCCGCGCGTCGTGGTCGACTTCGCGCACAACCCGGACGCCCTCGCGCTCGCGCTCGACGCACTGCGGCCGACGACGCCCGGCCGCCTCGTCGTGGTCTTCGGCGCCACGGGCGACCGGGACCGCGGCAAGCGCCCCACGATGGGCGGCGTCGCCGTGGAGGGCGCCGACGTCGTCGTCGTCACGGACGACGACCCGCACGGCGAGGACCCTGCCTCGATCCGGGCCGAGGTCCTGCCCGGCGCGCTCGCGGCCCGCGAGGCCGCCGCCGCCGCACCTGAGCCCCGCGACGTCGTCGTGCGGGAGGTCGCCCCGCGCGCGCGGGCGATCCACGAGGCGATCGCCGCGGCGGGCCCGGACGACACCGTGCTCGTCGCGGGCCGTGGGCACGAGGTCTGGCAGGAGATCGCGGGCGTGGACCACCCGCTGGACGACCGCGTCGAGGCGCGCGCCGCGCTCGAGCGCCGCGCCGCACCCCCCGCCCCGCACGACCCGAAGGAGCACCACGCATGATCGAGCTCACTGCGGCCCAGGTGGCCGCAGCGACCGGTGGACGGCTGTCCGCCGACCCCGAGACACGGGTCGGGGGGCCCGTCGTCGTCGACTCCCGTCGGGTCGCACCGGGATCGCTCTTCGTCGCGCTGCCCGGCGAGCACGTCGACGGACACGACTACGCGGCGACCGCGGTCGCGGCAGGAGCGTCGCTCGTCCTCGCGGCCCGTGAGCTCGACGTCCCGTGCGTCGTCGTCGACGACGTCCAGACGGCGCTCGGCGAGCTCGCCCGGCACGTCCTCGCGACGCTGCGCGAGCGCGGCGACCTGCGCGTCGTCGGCATCACGGGTTCCGTGGGCAAGACGACGACGAAGGACCTGCTGGGCCAGCTCCTGAGCCCGCAGGGACCGACCGTCGTGCCGCGCGGCTCGTTCAACAACGAGATCGGGCTGCCGCTGACCGTGCTCGAGGCCGACGAGTCCACGCGCTTCCTCGTGCTCGAGATGGGCGCCAGCGGGGTCGGGCACCTCACCTACCTCACGCGCATCGCGCCGCCGGACGTCTCCGTGGTCCTCGTGGTGGGCAGCGCGCACCTCGGGGAGTTCGGGGGCATCGACGCCGTCGCCCGGGCGAAGGCGGAGATCGTGGCCGGTCTCGCACCGGGCGGCGTCGCCGTGCTCAACGCGGACGACCTGCGGGTGGCCGCGATGGCCGACGTCGCCCCGGGCGCCGTCGTGACCTTCGGGACGATCTCCTCGGCGGACGTGCGCGCGCAGGACCTGCGCATCGACCGCAGCGGCCGCGCCGCGTTCACGCTGCGCGTGCGCCGGGCCGCGGCGGACGCCGAGACTTCCGAGACGCCTGCCGAGATGCAGGCCGACGTGACCCTCGGGCTCGTGGGCGAGCACCACGTGACGAACGCGCTCGCGGCGGCGGCCGCGGCCCTGCGCCTCGGTGTGTCGCTCGACGACGTCGCGGCGCGACTCTCCGACGCGCGCGCGCTCAGCCCGCACCGCATGCAGGTGACCGAGCGCCCCGACGGGGTGACCGTGATCGACGACTCCTACAACGCGAACCCCGACTCCATGCGGGCAGCGCTCAGGGCGCTCGCCGTCATGGCCGGGCGCGAGCGGCGCTCGGTCGCGGTGCTCGGCGAGATGCTCGAGCTCGGGGACGACTCGCGCGTCGCTCACGACGACATCGGCCGGCTCGTGGTGCGATTGAACATCAAGCTGCTCGTCGTCGTCGGCGAGGGGGCCGGCGGGATCCACGACGGCGCGACCCAGGAAGGGTCGTGGGGGGACGAGACGCGCTTCGTGGCGGACGTGGAGGAGGCCTCGGAGCTCCTGCGCGACGAGCTGCGGGAAGGGGACGTGGTGCTCGTGAAGGCCTCCAACGGCTCCGGGCTGTGGCGTCTCGGCAACGAGCTCGCGGGAGGGAGCGCCGCATGATCGCGATCATCGTCGCGGCGGGCGTCTCCCTGCTCGTCGCCCTCTTCGGCACGCCGCTGTTCATCCGCTTCCTCGTGCGCCGCAACTACGGGCAGTTCGTCCGGCAGGACGGGCCGACGGCGCACTTCACCAAGCGCGGCACCCCCACCATGGGCGGCGTCGTCATCATCGGCGCGACGCTGCTGGGCTGGGCGATGTCGTACGTCGTCTCGGGCCGGCTGCCGAGCGTCTCCGGCCTGCTCGTGCTGTTCCTCATGACGGGCCTCGGGATCGTCGGGTTCCTCGACGACTTCACGAAGATCCGCAAGCAGCGCAGCCTCGGCCTCACCGCGCGCGCGAAGATCGTCGGGCAGGGTGCCGTCGGCATCGCATTCGCGGTGCTCGCCCTGATGTTCCCCAACGAGAACGGGCGCACGCCCGCGTCAACCCGCATCTCGTTCCTCCGCGACACGAACCTCGACCTCGCGTTCGCGGGCGCCACCGTCGGGCTGATCCTCTTCGTCATCTGGGCGAACTTCCTCATCACCGCCTGGTCGAACGCCGTGAACCTCACCGACGGGCTCGACGGCCTCGCCACGGGGGTGTCGCTCATCGTGTTCGGCTCGTACGTGCTCGTCGGCATCTGGCAGTTCAACCAGACCTGCCAGCGGCTCGCCTCCGCCGGCCCGAGCTGCTACGAGACGCGCGACCCGCAGGACATGGCGATCGTCGCCGCCGCGATCGTCGGCGCGTGCTTCGGCTTCCTGTGGTGGAACGCGAGCCCGGCCAAGATCTTCATGGGGGACACCGGCTCGCTCGCCCTCGGCGGCGCGCTCGCCGGCCTGTCGATCCTCACGCGCACCGAGTTCCTCGCGCTCATCATCGGCGGGCTGTTCGTCATCATCGTGCTGTCCGACGTCATCCAGATCGGCTTCTTCAAGATGACCGGTCGGCGCGTGTTCAAGATGGCGCCGCTGCACCACCACTTCGAGCTGTCCGGCTGGGGCGAGGTCACCATCGTCATCCGGTTCTGGCTCATCGCGGGGCTGTTCGCCGCGCTCGGCATCGGGGTCTTCTACGCCGAGTGGGTGGTCGGCTAGTGCGCGACCGTCACGACCTCGCCGTCCCGCTCGACCAGGCGCGCGTCGTCGTCGCGGGCCTCGGCGTCTCCGGCCGCGCGGCCGCGACGGCGCTGCGGCCCCGCGCGGCGGCCGTCGTCACGCTCGACGACCGCGCGGACGACGCCGACCTGCACGACGCCGGTGCCGTCGACCTCGGCGCGACCGACCTCGTCGTCGTCTCGCCGGGCTGGCCGCCGAGCCACCCGCTGCTCGTCGACGCCGCCGAGCGTGGCGTCCCCGTGTGGAGCGAGGTCGAGCTCGCGTGGCGCCTGCGCGTGGACGGCCCGTCCGGGCGGCCCGCGCCCTGGCTGGCCGTGACCGGGACGAACGGCAAGACGACGACCGTCGAGATGCTCGAGACGATCCTACGGAGCGCGGGTCTGCGCGCGGCGGCCGTTGGGAACGTCGGGACCCCGGTCGTCGAGGCCGCGCTCGACCCGACGCTCGAGGTCCTCGCCGTCGAACTGTCGAGCTTCCAGCTCCACTTCACGCACACGACCTCGCCCGAGGCCGGGGCCGTGCTCAACGTCGCCGCGGACCACCTCGACTGGCACGGCGGTCTCGACGCGTACGCGGCGGACAAGGGTCGGGTCTTCTCCGACGTGCAGATCGCGTGCGTCTACAATGCCGCGGACCCGCGCACCGAGGCGCTCGTGCGCGACGCCGACGTCGTCGAGGGCGCGCGCGCCGTCGGCTTCACGCTCGGTGCCCCCACCCGCGGCCAGCTCGGCCTGATTGAGGACGTGCTCGTCGACCGGGCGTTCCACGCTCCCGCGGACGCGCGCGACCGGCACACGTACGCCGCGGAGCTCGCGACGCTCGGCGACCTCGCGCACCTCGCCGGGTCCGACGGCGTCGTGCCGGCGCACGTCGTCGCCAACGCGCTCGCGGCGGCCGCGCTCGCGCGCGCGCACGGCGTGACCGCCGTCGCCGTGCGAGACGGGCTGCGAGCGTTCCGCACGGGCGCGCACCGTATCCAGCAGGTCGCGAGCGTCGACGGCGTCGCGTACGTCGACGACTCCAAGGCCACGAACGCCCACGCCGCGTCCGCGTCGCTCGCCGCCTTCGCCCCGGGCACGGTCGTGTGGGTCGCGGGTGGGCTCGCGAAGGGCGCGTCGTTCGACGACCTCGTCGCCGCGCGAGCGGACCGGCTGCGTGCCGTCGTGCTCGTCGGGGTAGACGCCGAGCCGTTCGCGGGCGCGCTCGCCCGACACGCGCCGGATATCCCCGTCGTGCGCGTGGATCCTGGTGACACTGGGTCGGTGATGACCCGTGCCGTCGACTCCGCGCGCCGCCTCGCCCAGGCCGGCGACACGGTGCTGCTCGCGCCCGCCGGAGCCTCGATGGACCAGTTCCGCTCGTACGCCGCCCGCGGCGACGCGTTCGCCGACGCCGCGCGGGCCCTGGCGCCCGAGCACGGGTAGGCCGGACCGGCGATGACACAGACCGCGAGCGGCCGGGGCACGACGGCGACGCGCACGACGTCCCGCACCGGCGGCGGTCGAACGACGGCGCGAGGCGGAGCGCCGCGCACGACCACCTCGGCACGACCGGCGCGCAAGCGCTCGGCGCCGGCCGAACCCCAGTGGCTCGGCCAGTGGAACAGCACCGTGACGAGCTACTACCTGCTCGTGGGCGCGACCGCGCTCCTGACGATCATCGGCCTCGTCATGGTGTTCTCGAGCTCGGCCGTCACCGAGATCGCGGCCGGGAACTCCCCGTTCGAGGCGTTCGTCGGTCAGGCGCAGTTCGTCCTCATGGGACTACCCGTGCTCCTTGTCGCGACACGGGTTCCCGTGGCCTGGTACAAGCGGCTCGCGTGGCCCGTGCTCGTCGGAGCGCTCGCCGTGCAGATGCTCGTGTTCACGTCGCTCGCCAAGAACGTGAACGGGAACGCGGGCTGGGTCGACCTGGGGCTGTTCACCTTTCAGCCTGCCGAGGTGGCGAAGCTCGCGCTCGCGCTCTGGCTCGGAGCCGTCCTCGGGCGTAAGCAGCGGCTGCTGGGCCAGTGGCGACACGTCCTGATCCCCGCCGCACCCGTGGCCGGCCTCGTGATCGCTCTCGTCCTCGCCGGCCACGACCTCGGTACCGCACTCGTGGTCATGCTGCTCGTCGCCGGCGCGTTCTTCGTGTCCGGCGCGAGCATGCGACTGCTCGGTCTCGGCGCGGCAGCTGCGGCCTTCGTCGTGACGTACTTCTTCATCTACCTCCAGGACGGTGGGGACCGGCTGGGCCGGATCACCGACACCTGGGGCGAGTGCGCCGACACCCTGGGTTCGTGCTACCAGCCGATGCACGGGATGTGGGCACTCGGCACTGGTGGCCTGACGGGCGTGGGCCTCGGCGCGAGCCGCGAGAAGTGGAGCTACCTGCCCGAGGCGCACAACGACTACATCTTCGCCGTGATCGGTGAGGAGCTGGGTCTGCTCGGCACGCTCCTCGTGCTCGGTCTGTTCGTGGTCCTGGGCGTGGCGATGAGCCGGATCGTGCGCCGTCACCCGGACCCGTTCGTGAAGATCACGACGGCCGCCATCGCCTGCTGGATCGTGGGGCAGGCGTTCATCAACATCGGTGTCGTGATCGGGCTCATCCCGGTGATCGGGGTACCGCTGCCCCTCGTGTCGGCCGGCGGGTCTGCCCTCATCACGACCATGGCGGCGCTCGGCGTGGTGATCTCGTTCGCGCGGTCCGAGCCCGGTGCCGCCGAGGCGCTCGCGGCACGGGGTAGCGTCGTGCGGCGCTCGCTCGCGGTCGTGGGCCGGGCCGCGCGGCCCCGACGACGGACCTCGTGAGCAAACCCTCGGGCGGGCCACGGCGCGCCCGGGAGCAGGACGACGCAGCACGTGAACGACTGCAGGACGACGACCACGACGCGGCACCGGCCGCGCAGGAGAGGACGACGAGGTACGTGACGACGATCGGTTCGGTGGTGCTCGCGGGTGGCGGGACGGCGGGGCACGTGAACCCGCTGCTCGCGGTGGCGGACGAGCTGCGGGAGCGTGAGCCCTCCGTGGTGGTGACGGCGCTCGGCGTCGCGGGCGGGCTGGAGGACGACCTCGTGCCGGCACGCGGCTACCCGCTGCGGTACGTGCCGCGCGTCCCGCTGCCGCGGCGGCCGAGCGCGGAGTGGGTCAACCTTCCCGGTCGCCTGAAGTCCGCCGTGGACGCCGCGGGCGCGGTGATCGACGAGACCGGCGCGCGCGTGGTCGTCGGCTTCGGCGGGTACGTCTCGACGCCCGCGTACCTCGCGGCCCGGCGCCGGGACGTCCCCGTGGTGATCCACGAGCAGAACGCCCGCCCCGGGCTGGCGAACCGCCTCGGGGCCCGCTGGGCCGCGCGCGTCGGTGTGACCTTCGCCGGCACCGCCCTCAAGGACGGTGTCCTGACCGGCCTGCCGCTGCGGCGCGAGATCGCCGACCTCGTGGCCGCGCGCGAGGCCGACGCCGCGGCCGCCCGTGCCGACGCCGCCGCGCGCCTCGGGCTGGACCCGCACGCGCGCACGCTCGTCGTGACGGGCGGGTCGCTCGGAGCGCAGAGCCTCAACGAGGCGGTGTCGGGCGCCGCGGGCGAGCTGCTCGCCGGCGGGGTCCAGGTGCTGCACCTCACGGGCAAGGGCAAGGACGCGGCCGTGCGCCACGCCGCGGCCGACGCCGTGGCGGCCCGTCCGGGCGCACGCTACGACGTGCGCGAGTACCTCTCCGAGATGCAGCTCGCGCTCGCCGTCGCCGACCTCGTGGTGTGCCGCGCGGGCGCGGGCACCGTGAGCGAGCTCGCCGCGCTCGGTGTCCCCGCCGTGTACGTCCCGCTGCCCGTCGGCAACGGCGAGCAGCGGCTCAACGCCAGCCCGGTCGTCGCCGCCGGCGGCGGCCTCCTCGTCGACGACGCGCAGCTCACCGCGGCGTGGGTCGCGCAGCAGGTCCCGGCGCTCCTCGGCGACGCGGACCGGCTCGGAGCCATGGCCGACGCCGCGGCCGGCGCGGGCGTGCGCGACGGCGCCGCGCGTGTCGCGGACCTCGTGGCCGAGGCGGTCGCCGAGGCCGCTGCGGGGGCGAGGACGTGACGGACCGCCAGGATCGCGCCCCCGTGCCTCTCGACGAGCTGGGCATCGTGCATCTCGTCGGGATCGGCGGTGCCGGCATGTCCGTGGTGGCGCGGCTGCTGGCCGCGCACGGCGTGCGCGTGCAGGGCTCGGACGCCAAGGAGAGCGAGACGCTCGCCGCGCTGCGCGCCGACGGCGTGCGCGTGTGGGTCGGCCACGACGCCCGGCACGTCGAGGGCGCGGACACCGTGGTCGTCTCGAGCGCGGTGCGCGAGTCCAACCCCGAGCTCGCCGCCGCGCGCGCCGCGGGCCTGCGCGTGCTGCACCGGTCGCAGGCGCTCGCGACGCTCATGGCCCAGGGCAGGTCCGTCGCGGTCGCGGGGGCGCACGGGAAGACCACCACGTCCGCGATGATCGCGACCGTCCTGCGCGGGGTGGGCCTCGACCCGTCGTTCGCGATCGGCGGCACGGTCCTCACGGCGGACGGCCCGGTCGCAGGCGGGCACCTCGGGTCCGACGTGCTCGTCGCGGAGGCCGACGAGTCGGACGGGTCGTTCCTCAACTACGCGCCCGACATCGCGGTCGTGACGAACGTCGAGCCGGACCACCTCGACCACTACGGGTCGCGTGCCGCGTTCGAGCAGGCGTTCGTCGAGTTCGCCGGTCGTGTCGCCGGGGGCGGGACGCTCGTCGCGTGCGCGGACGACCCCGGAGCGCGCGCCCTCGCCGCGACGCACGCGGGGCAGGGCGGCACGGTCGTCACGTACGGCACGTCCGCGGACGCCGACGTGCGGCTCTCGGACGTGCGCCCGGAGGCCGACGACGAGGGTCGCGTCGGCGTGCGGGCGACGCTCGCCGGGTCGGTGGGCGCCGTGGAGCTCGGGCCCGTCGGGCTGCGTCTGCGCGTCGCCGGGCACCACAACGCGCTCAACGCGACGGCCGCCGTGGCGACGGCAGTGCTGCTGGGCGTGGACCCGCCCACGGCCGTGGCCGCCGCGCACGGCTTCCTCGGGACCGGCCGTCGCTTCGAGGAGCGTGGCGAGGCCGGGGGCGTGCGCGTCGTCGACGACTACGCGCACCACCCGACGGAGGTCGCGGCGCTGCTCGCGGCCGCGCGGCCGGTCGCGGGCGAGGGGCGCCTGCTCGTGCTCTTCCAGCCGCACCTGTACTCGCGCACCGCGACGTTCGCGCGCGAGTTCGCCGACGCGCTCGCCGCGGCGGACGAGGTCGTCGTCACGGGGATCTACGCCGCGCGCGAGGACCCGGACCCGGACGTCGGCCCGCACACGATCGTCGACCTCATGGGGTCGGCGGCGGCCGCCGCGGTCGAGGACCGGGTCGAGGCGGCGCACCGGATCGCCGATGCCGCACGGCCCGGGGACCTTCTCCTCACTGTCGGCGCGGGCGATGTCACGGAGCTGGGAGCGGTCGTCCTCGACCTGCTCGCCGCCCGCGGAGGGGGCGTGCGCTGATGCGACCCCCACCCCGCCCTCGCCCCGCACAGGCCCGGCCCGACGGGACGCGCGCCGGTGGGACGAGCGCGGGCGCGTCGTCGGGCACGCGTCCGGGCGGGTCGAGCTCGACGGGACGGGCGCCCGTGCCGCCCGAGGAGACACCGACCCGCCCTGTGCGGAAGGTCGCCTCCGTGCCGCGCGGTGAGCTCGTGCCGACTGGCGCTCCGCGAACGGCACGGGACGCCGGCGCGCGTCCCGCCCGCGTCCCCAGGACCGCGCCGTCTCGTCCTTCGACGGCGCCGGTCGGCGTCGTCTCGCACGGGATGGCCGAGCGGCTCGCCGAGCGTGAGGCGATGCGCCGCCACCGGGTGCGGTCCCGGATCCTCTGGTGGGCAGGCGGTGTGGTCGTCGCGGCAGCCCTCGTCTGGGTCGCGTTCTTCTCGTCGGTCCTCGGCCTGCAGACCGAGGACGTGACGATCTCGGGCGAGGGGACGGTGATCGACCCGGCACAGGTCGAGGCCGTCGTCGCCGAGGCGGCGGGCGTCCCGCTGCCCCGCCTCGACACCGTCGCGCTGCGCGAGCGCGTGCTACGGCTGAACGGGGTCCGGGACGTCGAGATCCGCCGGGTGTGGCCGTCGGGGCTCGACGTGCGTCTCGAGTCGCGGGAACCGGTGGTCGCTGTCCCGGTGGAGGAGGGCTTCGCCCTGCTCGACGCGGACGGTGTCCGGGTCCGTACCGACCCGGTCGTGCCCGAGGGGCTGCCCGAGATCGACGCACCGCTCGACGAGCGGGGTGCCCGGGCGCTCGAGACCGCTCTCGTCCTGCTCAACGCGCTCCCTGCGGACCTGCACGCGCAGGTCGCGGAGGTCTCGGCGCCGACGCGCGACGCGGTGCGGATGACTTTGCGCGACGGCGTGGTCGTCGAGTGGGGGAGCGGCGAGGACGCGGCGCTCAAGGTGCGCGTCCTGCAGACGTTGCGGGCCGTTCCCGAGAACGCCGGGGTGACGCACTACGACGTCTCGGCGCCCACGATGCCGGTGACGCGATGAGCGATCCCCGACACGCGCGAGGCGGTCGTTGATGATGGGCAGGCCGACACCTACGGTCGACCCATGAACGACCTGACATAACTATAACCCTCTAGTTGAGGGTGAAGGTTCAGGGCTGACCGATCGAGAGGCATTGACGTGGCAACTCCGCAGAACTACCTAGCAGTGATCAAGGTGGTCGGCATCGGCGGTGGGGGCGTGAACGCCGTCAACCGGATGATCGAGGTCGGCCTCAAGGGCGTCGAGTTCATCGCCATCAACACGGACGCGCAGGCGCTCCTCATGTCCGACGCCGACGTCAAGCTCGACGTCGGTCGCGAGCTCACGCGCGGGCTCGGTGCCGGCGCGGACCCCGAGGTCGGCAAGAAGGCCGCCGAGGACCACGCCGAGGAGATCGAGGACGTGCTCCGCGGCGCGGACATGGTCTTCGTCACGGCGGGCGAGGGTGGCGGCACGGGCACGGGCGGCGCCCCCGTGGTCGCACGCATCGCGCGCTCGCTGGGCGCGCTCACGGTCGGTGTCGTGACCCGTCCGTTCACGTTCGAGGGCCGGCGCCGTTCCGTCCAGGCCGATCAGGGCATCGAGAACCTCCGCAACGAGGTCGACACGCTCATCGTCATCCCGAACGACCGCCTGCTTTCGATGTCCGACCGCAACGTCAGCGCGCTCCAGGCGTTCCACCAGGCCGACCAGGTGCTGCTGTCCGGTGTCCAGGGCATCACCGACCTCATCACCACGCCGGGCCTCATCAACCTCGACTTCGCGGACGTGAAGTCCGTCATGCAGGGCGCAGGCAGCGCGCTCATGGGCATCGGCAACGCGCGCGGCGACGACCGCGCCGTCCAGGCCGCCGAGATGGCGATCTCCTCGCCCCTGCTCGAGGCGAGCATCGACGGGGCGCACGGTGTGCTGCTGTCGATCCAGGGCGGATCGGACCTCGGGCTGTTCGAGATCAACGAGGCCGCGCGGCTCGTGCACGAGGCCGCGCACACCGAGGCGAACATCATCTTCGGTGCCGTGATCGACGACGCGCTCGGCGACGAGGTGCGTGTCACCGTCATCGCCGCGGGGTTCGACGGCGGATCGCCTACGGTCCGGGGGGACTCGCGCGCGCTGGGCCAGGTCGCGGGCGCGCAGCGCCCGGCGACGAGTGCGATCCCCGCAGTGCCGGGCGTGCCGCGCCAGGTGCCGCCGGCCCCCGTCCCGACGACGGGGGCGCACACGCTCCCGCGCCCGGTCGTGCCGATCCAGAGCGAGGGCGACGACGTCCCGGTCACGCTCGACGGCGGGTCGCGGCCCGTTCCCGTCGGTTCCGCGACAGGGGCCCCCGCGTTCACCGTCGTGGGGTCGGAGCAGCCCGTGAACCACAACGCGGAGGCCGCCCCCGGCGGTCAGAACCCCGCGGTCGAGGTGCCGCCGCGCATCTTCGACGAGGAGCCCGCGCGCCGCAAGGTCGAGGAGCTCGACGTCCCGGACTTCCTCAAGTGACCTCGTGACGGAGCAGCGCGACGAGCGGGCCGGTGCCGTGGGCACCGGCCCGCTCGACGTCGTCGAGGTGGATCTCGGTCCCGGCGTGCGCGCCGGGTTCACGACGCGCGCCGGGGGCGTCTCGCCCGCGCCCTGGGACTCGCTCGACCTCGGGCTCGGAGTGCAGGACGACGCCGGGCGCGTCCGCACGAACCGCGCTCTGGCAGCCGCGTGGCTCGGAGCGCCCGTCGCGTTCGCGACGCAGGTGCACGGCACCCACGTGGTGTTCCTCGACACGCCCGTCGGCTCGGACGCCCACGCTCCGACCGTCGGCGAGGCGGACGCGATCGTCGCGACCGGGCCGGGCAACGGTCTCGGCGTGCTGGTCGCCGACTGCGTGCCCGTGCTCCTCGCCGACGCCGAGGCGGGTGTCGTCGGGGTCGCCCACGCGGGCCGCCGCGGGCTGGCCGAGGGCGTCGTCGGGACGGCGGTCGCCGCGATGGTCGCGGCGGGTGCGCGGACCGACCGGGTGCGCGCCGCCGTCGGGCCGTGCGCGTGCGGCCGCTGCTACGAGGTCCCGGCCACCCTGCGCGACGACGTGGCGCGCTCCCGCCCGGCGACCAGGTCGACGACGTCCTGGGGGACGCCCGCGCTGGACCTCCCGGCGGGCGTCGTCGCCGACCTCGAGGACGCCGGCGTCGCCTCCGTGCGCCGCGTCGAGGCGTGCACGATCGAGGACGAGCGGTTCTTCTCGCACCGCCGTGCGGTTCGCCACGGCACGACGACCGGGCGGTTCGCCGGGCTCGTGGCGCTCGTCGAGGTGTGAGGGCGCCACGCCGGGCGCAGCGGACGAGGTTCACCCCTCCCGGGCGTGTCGCGTCCCGCTCCCGCGACGCGCTCGGTTAGCGTGAATCACCGGTCCGACGGCCGGGACCGACGGTTGGATCGAGGACGGAGCAAGGCCCATGGCAGGAGCACTGCGCAAGACCATGCTGTATCTGGGCCTCGCTGATGATCGCGGCGAGGACGAGCAGGACCAGTACGTCGACGAGCTCGACGAGACGGGGGCGGACGTGTCGCACGACTACCAGGCCCAGGTGACGCCGCTGCACCGCGGCCTCGGGCCACGAGAGGTGCCGCAGACCAACATGTCGGCCGCCGAGCTCCGCCGGATCACGACGGTCCACCCGCGCTCGTACAACGACGCGCGGGTGATCGGCGAGGCGTTCCGCGGCGGGACGCCCGTGATCATGAACCTCTCGGACATGGACGACGCGGACGCCAAGCGCCTCGTCGACTTCTCCGCCGGACTGATCTTCGGCCTGCACGGCGCCATCGAGCGCGTGACGAACAAGGTCTTCCTCCTGTCGCCCGAGCACGTGGAGATCACGGGCGAGGAGCAGGCCGCCGCGACCCCGCCGCCAGGACGGGCCGGCTTCTACAACCAGAGCTGAACCGCGACCCGGCTGAGCAGCAGCGCGTCCTCGCGCGCCGTCGACCGGAGGGGCAGACGCCGTCCGGCGTCTGCCCCTCCGCTCTGCCCGTCGAGGTGACCTGCAGTGCCCGGGCGTGTCCGGTGGCCGGGCGCGCCGCCGTCGTCTGGCACAGTTGACCCCGTGATCTGGGACCTCATCACAGGGATCGTCGGATTCCTGCTCTGGCTCTACCTGCTGCTGCTCATCGGTCGGCTCGTCTTCGACTGGGTGCAGTTCTTCGCGCGCGAGTGGAAGCCGCGGGGCGCGGTGCTCGTGCTCGCCGAGGTGATCTACTCCGCGACCGACCCGCCCCTGCGTGCCCTGCGCCGCGTCATCCCGCCGCTCACGCTCGGTCAGGTGCGGCTCGACCTCGCCTTCATCATCCTGTTCTTCGCCGTGACGATCGCCGCGCAGGTCGTCGCCGGTCTCTGAGACGCACGTCACGCACCGGACGGCACCACGCCGGGCGCTACGTCCGGTTCGCCCCGACCCGTTCGCCGTCCTGACCGGGCGCGGACGGCGGGTGGGCGAAGGTCGCGGCGCGCGAGCGCACGGCCGCTCCCGCCCCCCGAGGGCAATCTCCGCTACTTTGGACTCTGGTGATCGCGAGGTCGCCCGGACCGACACGCAAACGCTATGAGGTGAACCGATGGCACTGCTCACTGCAGAGGACATCCTGAACAAGAAGTTCTCGGCGACGAAGTTCCGCGAGGGCTACGACGTCGAAGAGGTCGACGACTTCTTGGACGAGGTGGTGAGGACCCTCAACTCCGTGCAGGAGGAGAACGAGGACCTCACGTCGAAGCTCGCCGCGGCGGAGCGTCGTATCGCCGAGCTCAGCCGGGCCGACGCGTCCAACGCCGCGGTGCAGCCCGCCGTCGTCGACGCGCCCAAGGCGCCCGCGCCCGAGCCGGCTCCCGCCGCGCCGATCTCGCAGGCCGTCGTCGCGAAGAACGGCGCCGAGCCCGAGTCTGCGACGGGCATGCTCCAGCTGGCCCAGAAGCTGCACGACGACTACGTGCGCTCCGGCCAGGAGGAGGGTGACCGGCTCATCGCGGAGGCGAAGGAGGAGGGCACGCGCATCGTGCGCGAGGCCGAGGAGACGTCGCACCGCACGCTCTCGCAGCTCGAGCAGGAGCGCTCGCTCCTGGAGCGCAAGATCGACGAGCTGCGCATCTTCGAGCGCGACTACCGCACGCGTCTCAAGAGCTACCTGCAGAACCTGCTGGGTGACCTGGACAACCGGGGCAGCGCGCTCCCGCCGCGCAGCAACGTCGGTGGGACGAGCCGCACGAGCGACCTCGCGCCCGGCATCTAGCACCTGCGTCGACCGTCCGGCAGCGGCCGGTACGCCTCGCACCTGCGCCTCCCGCTCCGGCGGACCGGCGTGGTGTGTTGTGCGTACCGGCCGCTGCGTCTACTCTCGCGGCACTCGATCCAGGAGGGGCGTCATGACCAAGCTCACCACCGCGGCCAGGTCGGCCGTGCGCGAACAGTTCCCGAACCTCGCGAAGGACGTGAAGTCCTTCCCCGTGCGAGACGGGGAGGAGCCCTGGACCCTGCGTGAGGTCGAGGAGCTGGCCGCCGAGCTGCTCTCGGAGAAGGAGCGCCTGGAGGGCGAGCTCGCCTCGGCCGACGAGGAGCTCTCGAACCTGCTGCGCCACTCGGGCGACGGTGCCGGCGACGACCAGGCCGACTCGGGTTCCAGCGCGCTCGAGCGCGAGCAGGAGCTCACCCTGGTCAACAACGTGCGCGACCTGCTCGCGCAGACGTCGCACGCGCTCGAACGCATCGCGGCAGGCTCCTACGCGACGTGCGAGGCGACGGGCCTGCCCATCGGCAAGGCGCGCCTGCAGGCCTTCCCCCGGGCGAACCTCTCGGTCGAGGCGAAGCAGCGCGAGGAACGCCGCTGACACGTCCGGCGGCGCCGGGCGGCCCCTGACCGACACCCGGCGCTGCCGGGGACGTGGCAGACTTGCCGCCGATGTCCTCCTCCGCACAGCCCGAGCCGTCCGAGCACGCCGACGCGGCCGCCGCCACCACCGCCAACGACACCCCGAGTCGAGGACCCCGCAGGGTCCTCGTCCTGTGGACCGTCGTCCTCGCCGCGCTCGTCCTCTCGATCGACCAGCTCACCAAGTGGTGGGCCGAGTCCACCCTCGAGGTCGGCGCCGCCCCGGTCCCGCTGATCGGCGACCTGCTCTCGCTGCGGCTCATCTACAACCCGGGCGCGGCTTTCTCGATCGCGACCGGGATGACCTGGCTCCTGACGATCGGCGTGGTCGCGGTCGTCGTGGTGATCATCCGCATGGTGAGCCGGATCGGCTCCCGCGCGTGGGCCGTGGCGCTGGGCCTCCTGCTGGGCGGCGCGCTGGGGAACCTGATCGACCGGTTCTTCCGCGAGCCCGGCTTCGCACGGGGCCACGTCGTCGACTTCATCGCGTACGGCAACTGGTTCGTGGGGAACGTCGCGGACATCGCCGTAGTCGGCGCGGCGGTGATGATCGCCGTGCTCTCCGTCGTCGGCATCGGACTGGACGGCACGCGCCACGGGGGCGACGAGGCGACGGACGAGACGCAGGCCGTGGCCGCTGACGGCGCGGGCGCTGCGGCGTCGCAGCCCGCACCCGGACAGGGCGCCACCCCCGCGGACGACCTGCCGGTGGTTCCCGACCCGGGGACCGCGCGCAGTGCCGACAGCCCTGAGCGCGAGGTCGAACGGTGAGCCTGCGCTCCCTGCCCGTCCCCGACGGGCTCGCGGGCGAGCGTGTGGACGCCGGCCTGTCGCGGCTCCTCGGCCTGTCACGCACCCGTGCAGCCGAGCTCGCCGCCGACGGGGCCGTCCGCCTCGACGGCCGGGAGGTCGGCAAGTCCGACCGGCTCGTCCCCGGAGCGTGGCTCGAGGTCGACGTGCCCGACGCCGCGCCCGCCGCGGTCGAGGTCGTCGCCGAGCCCGTGCCCGGCATGGGGATCGTCCACGACGACGACGACGTCGTGGTCGTCGACAAGCCCGTCGGCGTCGCCGCGCACCCGTCGCCGGGCTGGACGGGACCGACCGTCGTCGGCGCGCTCGCCGCGGCCGGCTACCGCATCTCGACGTCCGGCGCCGCCGAGCGACAGGGCATCGTGCACCGGCTCGACGTCGGGACCTCGGGCCTCATGGTGGTCGCGAAGAGCGAGCTCGCGTACACGGCGCTCAAGCGCGCGTTCAAGGAGCGCACGGTCGACAAGGTCTACCACGCGCTCGTCCAGGGGCACCCGGAACCCACGACCGGCACGATCGACGCCCCCATCGGCCGGCACCCGAGCGCGGACTGGAAGTTCGCCGTCACGGCCGAGGGCAAGCCGAGCGTCACGCACTACGAGGTCCTCGAGATGCTTCCCGCCGCGTCCCTCGTCGAGGTGCACCTCGAGACCGGGCGCACCCACCAGATCCGCGTGCACTTCTCCGCGCTGCGCCACCCGTGCGTCGGCGACCTCACGTACGGCGCCGACCCCGTGCTCGCCTCGCGCGTCGAGCTCACCAGGCAGTGGCTGCACGCGATGCGCCTCGGGTTCGAGCACCCGACCACCGGGCGGTGGCTCGAGCTGACGAGCGAGTACCCCGACGACCTCGCCCACGCCCTCGAGCTCCTGCGCGGGGCGTACGCATGAGCGCGCGGTCCGACGTCGATCCGTCCCGCGCGGGCACGACCGCGCGCCTCGTCACCGAGGTCGTGACCGACGACGCCGGGCTCGCCGCAGCGCACGGCGTGCGCCTCGCCGTTTTCGTCGACGAGCAGGGCGTGCCCGTCGAGGAGGAGATCGACGACCTCGACACCGACCCGACGACGACGCACGTCCTCGTCCGCGACCGTGCCCGAAGTGGCGCCGTCGTCGGCACCGGCCGCCTCCTGACCGACCCGGCGCACCCCGGCGAGGTCCACATCGGCCGGGTCGCGGTCGCCGCCTCCGCGCGCGGCACCGGCGCGGGCGCCGTCGTCATGCGGGCGCTCGAGCAGATCGCGCTGGCCGACCACGCGGTGCCCGGACCGGATGGACGGGCCGCCGTCACCGTGCTGCTCTCCGCCCAGGTGCAGGCGATCGGCTTCTACGAACGCCTCGGCTACACCGTCTCCGGCCCCGTCTACCTCGACGCCGGCATCGACCACCGCGACGCCTCGAAGACCCTCGCCGCCGATACCTGACGCCGCGCGTGCTCGGCGCACGGAAACGCCCGCGTGGTCGGGTCCGCCCACGGGGCCGGGGCCGCGCTCGGGCCTACCATCCGGCCTCGTTCCTCGGCCTCCCGCCAGGCCCGACCACGGCCCTTCGCACGGCCCCGGCCCCGCGGGCTCGTCCTGCGGCTCACCGACCAGCCGGACGCCCGCACGCCAGGTCATCTGCCCTGGAAGTGGCGGACACAGGGCACGGCGTCCACGGCGCGTCCTGCGCGCGGTCCGACCGTCCTGCGCTGCTGTCTCGACCGGCCCGATGTCGAAGCGTTCCGTGACGCCGACCTCGCGAGGCGCGCGGACGTGAGCCCGGCGCGGACCGCGCATGACGCGCGAGCCGCAGTCGCCCGTGGTGCGTGATGCACGAGGTGACGTGCATCGGGAGCGGGGTGGCGGGGTGTGCCGCGGATCGTGGTCGGGCCTGGCGGGAGCGCCGAGGAACGAGGCGCGGATGGTAGATCCGCGGCACACCCCGCCACCCCGCTCTGGCGACCACAGCGACGGGGCCCGGACCACCGGTGAGGGCGCCCCGGACGACGTCGTCGAGGCGTGTGCGTCTCGGCACACCACACGCCCACCGAGCGTGGGCAAGAGCGTCGGTGGGCCGACTTAGGATCGACGCATGCCGACCGCGACCGAGGACTTCGTCCATCTTCACGTCCACACCGAGTACTCGATGCTGGACGGCGCGGCGCGGATCGGGGACCTTTTCGACGAGGTCGAGCGGCTCGGGCAGAAGGCGATCGCGACGACGGACCACGGGTACGTCTTCGGGGCGTTCGAGTTCTGGTCGCGGGCGAAGGCGAAGGGCATCAAGCCGATCATCGGTGTCGAGGCGTACGTCACGCCGGGCACGAGCCGGTTCGACCAGACGCGCGTGCGGTTCGGTGAGAAGGGGCAGGAGTCGGACGACGTCTCGGCGCGCGGTGCGTACACGCACATGACGCTGCTCGCGAAGGACGACGAGGGTCTGCACAACCTGTTCCGGGCGTCGTCGCTCGCGTCGCTCGAGGGCCAGATGGGCAAGTGGCCGCGGATGGACCGCGACCTGCTGCAGCGGTACGGCAAGGGCCTGATCGCGACGAGCGGCTGCCCGTCCGGGGAGATCCAGACGCGGTTGCGGCTCGGGCAGTGGGACGAGGCCGTGCGCACGGCCGGTGAGCTACAGGACATCTTCGGGCGCGAGAACTTCTTCGTCGAGCTCATGGACCACGGGCTGGACATCGAGACGCGCGTCACGAAAGATCTGCTGCGCCTCGCCGAGACCGTCGGCGCGCGGATCGTCGGGACGAACGACCTGCACTACGTGCGCGAGGAGGACGCGTCGAGCCAGGAGGCGCTGCTCGCGATCAACTCGGGCTCGACCCTGGACGACCCGGACCGGTTCAAGTTCGACGGCACGGGCTACTACGTGAAGTCGGCCGCGGAGATGCGGCGGGTGTTCGCGGAGCTGCCGGAGGCGTGCGACAACACGCTGCTCATCGCCGAGCAGTGCGAGGTGTCGTTCAACACGAGCGCGAACTACATGCCGCGGTTCCCGGTGCCCGAGGGCGAGGACGAGACGAGCTGGTTCGTCAAGGAGATCGAGCGGGGGCTGCACCGCCGGTACCCGCACGGGATCCCGGACGCGTCGCGCAACCAGGCGCAGTACGAGACCGAGGTCATCATCCAGATGGGCTTCCCGGGGTACTTCCTCGTGGTCGCCGACTTCATCAACTGGGCCAAGGAGCAGGGCATCCGCGTGGGCCCGGGCCGAGGCTCGGCCGCGGGGTCGATGGCGTCGTACCTCATGGGCATCACGGAGCTCGACCCGCTCGAGCACGGCCTGATCTTCGAGCGGTTCCTCAACCCCGAGCGCGTGTCGATGCCCGACGTCGACGTCGACTTCGACGAGCGCCGGCGCGGGGAGGTCATCCGGTACGTCACGGAGAAGTACGGCGACGACCGCGTCGCGCAGATCGTCACCTACGGCACCATCAAGGCCAAGCAGGCGCTCAAGGACTCGGCGCGGCTGCTCGGCTTCCCCTTCGCGATGGGCGAGAAGCTCACCAAGGCGATGCCCCCGGCCGTCATGGGCAAGGACATCCCGCTGTCCGGGATCTTCGACCCGAAGCACGAGCGGTACGCCGAGGCCGGCGAGTTCCGCCAGCTGCACGACACGGACCCCGAGGCGCAGCGCGTCGTCGAGCTCGCGCGCGGCATCGAGGGCCTGAAGCGGCAGTGGGGCGTGCACGCGGCGGGCGTGATCATGTCGAGCGACCCGCTCCTCGACATCATCCCGATCATGCGGCGCCCCCAGGACGGCGCGGTCATCACGCAGTTCGACTACCCGACGTCCGAGGGCCTCGGCCTCATCAAGATGGACTTCCTCGGGCTGCGCAACCTCACGATCCTCGACGACGCGCTCGAGAACATCGAGATGAACGGCAAGGACCCGATCGAGATCGAGTCCCTGACTCTCGACGACAAGGCGTCCTACGAACTGTTGTCCCGGGGCGACACGCTCGGCGTCTTCCAGCTCGACGGCGGGCCGATGCGCGCGCTCCTGCGCCAGATGAAGCCCGACAAGTTCGACGACCTCTCGGCCGTCATCGCGCTGTACCGCCCCGGCCCGATGGGCATGAACTCGCACACGAACTACGCGCTGCGCAAGAACGGCCTGCAGAAGATCGAGCCGATCCACCCCGAGCTCGAGCAGCCGCTCGCGGAGATCCTGGACGAGACGTACGGCCTCATCGTCTACCAGGAGCAGGTGCAGAGGGCCGCGCAGATCCTCGCCGGGTACTCGCTCGGCCAGGCCGACCTGCTGCGCCGCGCGATGGGCAAGAAGAAGAAGGAGATCCTCGACAAGGAGTTCGTGCCGTTCCAGGCCGGCTGCCGCGAGCGGGGCTACTCCGACCCGGCGATCCAGGCGGTGTGGGACACGCTCGTCCCGTTCGCCGGGTACGCCTTCAACAAGGCGCACTCCGCGGGGTACGGCCTCGTCGCCTACTGGACGGCGTTCCTCAAGGCGAACTACCCGACCGAGTACATGGCGGCGCTCCTGCAGAGCGTGCGGGACGACAAGGACAAGCTCGCCCTGTACCTCAACGAGTGCCGGCGCATGCACATCACCGTGCTGCCACCCGACGTCAACGACTCGGCGGCGAAGTTCACGGCCGTCGGCGGCGACATCCGGTTCGGCCTCACGGGCGTGCGCAACGTCGGCGCGAACGTGGTGGACGCGATCATCCGCACGCGGGAGGAGAAGGGGGCCTTCACGTCGTTCACGGACTTCCTCGACAAGGTGCCGGCCGTCGTCTGCAACAAGCGGACCATCGAGTCGCTCATCAAGGCGGGGGCCTTCGACTCGCTCGGCCACCCGCGGCGCGCGCTCCTCGTGGTGCACGAGCAGGCCGTGGACTCCGTGATCAGCGTCAAGCGCAAGGAGGCGGAGGGCCAGTTCGACCTCTTCGCCGACTTCGGGGGTACCGACGACGAGGCGGGGATGTCCTTCTCGGTCGACGTGCCGGACCTGCCGGACTGGGACAAGAAGCAACGGCTCGCGTTCGAGCGAGAGATGCTCGGTCTCTACGTCTCCGACCACCCGCTCTCGGGGCTCGAGCACGTGCTCACCCGTGCCGCGGACATCGGCATCGCCAACCTCCTCGCCGACGAGGGCCGCCCGGATGGGTCGACCGTGGTGATCGCGGGCCTCGTCACGTCGCTCCAACGCAAGATGAGCAAGAACGGCAACCCCTGGGCAGCCGTGACGGTCGAGGACCTCGAGGGGGCGGTCGAGGTGATGTTCTTCGGCGAGACCTACCTGGCGTACTCGACGATCCTCGCGGAGGACCAGGTCGTCGTGCTGCGCGGCCGGGTGCGGCGCCGCGACGACACGATGCAGCTCCAGGCGATGGAGGTGTCGCTGCCGGACATCACGGTGGGCGCCGAGTCGCCCGTCGCCGTGAAGGTCCCGCACACGCGCTGCGTCGAGCCGGTCATCGTCCGCCTGCGCGAGGTGCTCGCCACCCACCCGGGGTCCGCGGAGGTCCACGTCCAGGTGCTCGAGCCGGGCAAGACGACGGTCGTGCGCGTCGGGGACGCGCTGCGCGTCGAGAAGTCGCCGGCGCTGTTCGGCGACCTCAAGGCGCTGCTCGGCCCCTCGTGCCTCGTGGGGTGACCGCCGTGCCGGTGTCTGGGGGACGCTTGTGGTGGTCCGCTCGACGCCTGACCGGAGGGGTGAGGATCCGCCCGCGCTGGAGCCCGTAGGCTCGGGCCCGTGATCCGCCTCAATCCCGAACAGCTCGTCTTCGTCACCGAGCGCCACCTCGCCACACTCACGACGCTGCGCGCCGACGGCACCCCGCACGTGGTCCCGGTCGCCTTCACGTGGGACGCCGGGGCCGGCGTGCTCCGCATCACGACGAACCGCGCGTCGGTGAAGGCGCGCAACGCGCGCCTGCGGGGCGAGAGTGGCGGTGCTCCCCGGGCTGCGGTGTGCCAGGTCGACGGCGGCCGGTGGATCACGCTCGAGGGCACGATCGAGGTGGTCGAGGACGCGGAGGAGGTCGCCGACGCGGTCGCCCGCTACGCACGCCGCTACCGTCAGCTCGAGCACAACCCGGAGCGCGTCGTCCTGCGGCTCACCCCGGACAAGGTGATGGCGTCGACCTACATGGCGTGACCCGAGCAGCCCGCCCGCGGGTCAGGCGACGGTCGCGCTCTGCGCCCCCTGCGGGTGGTCGACGGCGACGACGTCGCCACGGTGCAGCTGGCGCCCGCGCCGCGTGTCGACCTCGCCGTTGACCCGGACCTCGCCCTCCGTGATGAGCTCGCGCGCCTCGGCGCCGGAGTCGACGAGCCCGGCGAGCTTGAGGAACTGCCCGAGGCGGATGACGTCGTCGGAGATCTCGACCGGGCGGGCGTCGCTGGAGTTCATGGACCCATTCTCCCCGGCGGGGCAGGCTCGCACGACACGGCAGTCGTCCGGGTGCAGGCCGGAGGACCGGTGGGCGAAACGCCTCGTCGTGACGACGGGCGGGCTCCTAGACTCGTCCCATGATCTCCCGCATCGATCTTCGAGGGCGTTCCCTGTCCGCACGCGAGCTCGTCGAGACCCTGCCGCGCGCAGAGCTCGGCGTCGAGGACGCGGCGCATCGGGTCGCCCCGATCCTCGACGCGGTCCGTACACGCGGCGCGGACGCCCTGCGGGAGTACGCCGAGCGGTTCGACGGCGTGCGCCCCGAGCACCTGCGGGTGCCGGCCACCGCGCTCGAATCGGCGCTCGCGGACCTCGACCCGACGGTCCGTGCGGGTCTCGAAGAGGCGATCCGCCGCGTCCGCGTCGTGCACGCGGCGCAGCGCCCGCAGGACTTCACGGTCCAGGTCGCGCCCGGTGCGCAGGTCCGTCAGCGCTGGGTCCCCGTGCGACGGGTCGGGTTGTACGCCCCGGGCGGGCTGGCCGTCTACCCGTCGTCGGTCGTCATGAACGTCGTCGCGGCGCAGGAGGCCGGGGTACCGAGCCTCGCGGTCGCCTCGCCGCCGCAGAAGGACAACGGCGGGCTGCCGCACCCGACGATCCTCGCGGCGTGCGCGCTGCTGGGCGTCGACGAGGTGTACGCCGTCGGAGGTGCACAGGCCGTCGCCATGTTCGCCTACGGCGCGGCGGGCAGCGAGCCGCAGGACGGCGAGGTGCTGTGCGAGCCGGTCGACGTCGTGACGGGGCCGGGCAACGTCTTCGTCGCCGCGGCGAAGCGGCTCGTCCGTGGCGTCGTCGGGATCGACGCCGAGGCCGGGCCGACCGAGATCGCGATCCTCGCCGACGGGTCGGCGGACCCGGGCCACGTCGCGTCCGACCTCATCAGCCAGGCGGAGCACGACCCGCTCGCCGCGGCGGTCCTCGTCACGCCCTCGGTGGAGCTGGCCTCGGCCGTCGAGGCGCGACTGGCCGATCTGGTGACCGCGACCAAGCACACCGAGCGTGTCGCGCAGGCCCTCGCCGGGCCGCAGTCCGCCGTCGTCCTCGTCGACGACCTCGAGCACGGCCTCCAGGTCGTCGACGCCTACGGTGCCGAGCACCTCGAGATCCAGGCCGCCGGCGCGGCCGAGCTGGCGGAGCGGGTGCAGAGTGCGGGGGCGATCTTCGTCGGCCCGTGGTCGCCGGTCTCGCTCGGGGACTACATGGCCGGGTCGAACCACGTCCTGCCGACCGGGGGCTGCGCGCACTTCTCGAGCGGACTCGGCGTGCACAGCTACGTCAAGGCGGTCCAGGTGATCGAGTACGACCGTGACGCGCTCGAGGAGCTCGCCGACAAGATCGTCGCGGTCGCGAACGACGAGGACCTGCCGGCGCACGGCGAGGCGGTCCGCGCGCGGTTCCTGTGACCTGTCGGGTGAGCGCGCCCGGGACGCCGCGCCGCGCGGTGCCCGGCGACGCGGACGCGCTCGTCGCGCTGCGCGTCCTGCTCATGCGGGCGATGGGGGAGCCGGACGCCGACGAGCCGGGCTGGCAGGACTCCGCGCGGGAGTGGTTCGCGCGCGAGCTCGCAGGCGACGAGGCCGTGGCGTTCGTGGTCGACGATCCGGGCACGCCGGACGGGGACACGTCGGGCGTCGTGGCGTGCGCCCTCGTGACGCTGCACCGCGACGCGCCGTCGGCCCGCAACCCCCGCGGCACGACGGCACACCTGACGAACGTCTGCACCGTCGAGAGCGCGCGAGGCCGTGGGTACGCGCGCGCGTGCGTCTCGGCCGCCCTCGACTGGGCCCGCGCGGCCGGTGCCGACTCCGTCTCGTTGCACGCGACGTCGGACGGGGAGCGGCTCTACCGGTCGCTCGGCTTCGGCGACACCCGGTACACCGAGCTGCGGCTGCGGTGGTGAGGGCGCCTCAGCGGACGCCGAGGACGAACGGGTAGACGGCGGCGGCGCCGGCGCGGCGGAGCATCCTGGCCGCGACGGTGATCGTCCACCCGGAGTCGGTCGAGTCGTCCACGAGCAGGACGCGACGGCCGGAGAGCCCGGCAAGAGCTGCCTCGCCGAGCTCGAGCCGCACGCGCCCCGCCACGCCGGCGAGCCGCGTCGCGGAGTTGACGTCGTGGCGCCCCGGCTCCTCGCGGCCGGGCACGGGACCGATCGCGCCGATGAGCGGCTTGCCGAGGTAGGACGCGAGCCCGTTCGCGAGGTGGAACGTGAGCTGCGGCCTCGTCACGGACCGCACCGCGACGACGCCGTCGACGAGCAGCCGTCGCGCGGGGGCCGTCGACGTCTCGTCGCCCGCGGCATCCGCCCCCGCGGCCGAGCCGTCGTCCGCCCCGGGCGTGCCGCGGTCCGCCCCGGTCGACGCGTCGTCCGGCGCGACCTCGTACAGATCGGCCCACTCGTCGAGCACCCGGGCTGCCGCACGTCGCAGCGCGACCGGCGTCTCGCCGTCGGGCGTGCTGGGCGCGAAGAGCTCGCGGAGGGGCGCCGACCAGCCCAGCCCGTCGAGGCGGGCCACCGCCCGGCCCGTCTCCGCCTGCTCCTCGGCCGGGATGCGGCCCTTGAGGTCGAGCCCGAGGCGATCCATGCCGCTCGGCCACTGGCGGCGCGCCGTGATCTCGACGCCCGGTCGATCCATGTCGGCGCGCGCGGCCGAGACGGCCTCGGGGTCGGGCGCGCCGGGCAGCGCGACCCCGCCGCACCTGTCGCAGCGCCCGCACTCCCAGCCGTCCTCGAGCTCGGGGTCGTCGAGCGCGGCGCGCAGGAACGCCATGCGGCAGCCCGCGGTCGTCTCGTAGTCGAGCATCGCCTGCTGCTCGGCGCGTCGCGTGGCGTCGACGCGCTCGTACCGCTGGGCGTCGTACTCCCACGGACGCCCCGTCGCCTCCCAGCCGCCCTTGACGCGCCGGACCGCCCCGTCGACGTCGAGCACCTTGAGCATGCCCTCGAGCCGTGACCGCTTGAGGTCCACCTGGGTCTCGAGCTGCGCGACCGACTGCGTGCCGCTCGCGGCCAGCGCGTCGAGCGTCGTGCGGACCTGGGCCTGCGGCGGGAACGCCGTCGAGGCGAACCACTCCCAGATGCGCTGGTCCTCCTCGCCGGGCAGGAGCACGACGACCGCGCTGTCGACCCCACGCCCGGCGCGACCGACCTGCTGGTAGTAGGCGATGGGCGAGCTCGGAGCACCGAGGTGCACGACGAACGCGAGGTCGGGCTTGTCGAAGCCCATCCCGAGCGCAGACGTCGCGACGAGCGCCTTGACACGGTTCTCCTTGAGGTCCTGCTCGAGCCGTTCGCGCTCGGCGGGGTCCGTCTGGCCGGTGTAGGCCGCGACGGCGAGGCCCGCGGCGCGCAGCTGGCTCGCGACCTGCTCGGCCGCGGACACCGTGAGGCAGTAGACGATGCCCGACCCGTCGACGTCCTGCAGCGTCTCGACGAGCCACGCGACGCGCGTCGGCTGGTCGAACCGGGGGAGGACGGCCAGGTGCAGCGACTCGCGGTCGAGGCCGCCGCGCAGCACGAGGACCTCCTCGGACGAACCCTGCTTCGCATCCGCGCGGGACACCCCGAGCTGCTCGGCGACGTCGGCCGTCACGCGGGCGTTCGCCGTCGCCGTGGTCGCGAGCACGGGGATGCCCGCCGGGAGGTCGGTGAGGAGCGTGCGGATGCGGCGGTAGTCGGGGCGGAAGTCGTGGCCCCAGTCGGAGATGCAGTGCGCCTCGTCGATGACGACGAGCCCGGCGTCGGCGGCCAGGCGGGGGAGTACCTCGTCACGGAACCCGGGGTTGTTGAGGCGCTCGGGCGAGCACAGGAGCACGTCGACCTCGCCCGCGGCGACGGCGCGGTGCACGTCGTCCCACTCGGTGACGTTGGCGGAGTTGATCGTCACGGCCTTGATGCCCGCCCGCGCCGCAGCCGCGATCTGGTCGCGCATGAGGGCGAGCAGGGGGGAGACGATCACGGTCGGTCCCGCACCCCGGTCCCGCAGGAGCCGCGTCGCGACGAAGTACACGGCCGACTTGCCCCACCCCGTGCGCTGGACCACGAGCGCGCGCCGCCGGAACGCGACGAGCGCCTCGATCGCGCGCCACTGGTCGTCTCGCAGCCGGGCGTCGTCGCGGCCCACGAGGGCGCGCAGCGCGGTCTCCGCGTCCTCGCGCAAGGACTCGCCGTCGAGCAGCCCGCGCAGCATGGCAAGCTTTGCGCGCCGCACCGCGTCCCCGTCGTCGTGAGCAGCCTGCGCCGGCGGGGTCGGTGTCGAGGACGCGGGCGGCGGCCCCGACGGGGACGCGGTCGGCCCGCCCACCCCGGCGGCGGGCGACGACGGCTCCGGTGCGGGCTCGCCCCACGCGTCGCCCGGCTCGTCGAGCGGCGGCTCGTCGGCGGGGTCGAAGGGCAGGTCGGCGTACGGGTCGGTGGAGCTCACCCGCCCGATCGTAGGCGCATGCGCCCATGGCGGGGCGCTTCGTGCACAGGCAGGGTCAGGTACGCCCCGCTCGCCCGGCCGGGTCCTCGTCACCTCGAGGCCTCCCGGTGACCGTCGGCGCAACAGCTCGAGCCCTTCGTCCCTCCACCACCAGGGCGAGCGTCCCGGCGACGACGGCCACCCACTCGCTCACCGCCGCCAGCACCTGCTGCGTGCCGCCCACGGTCTCGTTCACCCCGAAGAAGCCGACCGTCGTCGAGAGATAGAACGCGGCGAGCGTCAGGGCCCCGAACCCGACCGCGCCGAGGAGCGGCAGCCAGTGCCGCCACACGAGCACGAGGAGACCGAGGACGAACCCCGCCACCGCGTTGAGCGCGAACAGCGGGCCGACGACCTCGATGTCCCGGTAACCCTCGACGAACAGCACGAGGTGGATGTCCGCCGAGAGCAGGAGCCCGGCCGCGGTGAGCCCCCGCAGCACCCAGGCGCCCAGTGCGCGACCCGCCCGCGGGGGCGGGGTCGGAGGGCCTCCGGTCGCGGTCATCGTCGCTCCGTGTCAGGTGGGTCCGGGCGCACGCCTGACGCGCCGGTGCTTCAATTGAACCGCCGTCGACGACGCCGCGCGCGCCGGACGGCGACGAGGCTCGGCCGATCGCGCCGTGCCGCCGCACCCTGCAAGGAGACCGGCCATGGACGCACGCCCCTCTCTCGACCCCAGCACGTCCCCGACGCGTCGTTCCGTGCTCGCGGGCTCCGGCGCCGGCGCTGCGGCCCTGCTGCTCGCCGCGTGCGGCGGCGACCCGCCGTCGGGGACGCAGGGCGGGACCGGGGGCGGCGAGGCGACCGGCGGTGACGCCGCCGAGGGCGGCCAGGTCGTCGAGCCGGGCCAGGTCCTCGCGAGCGCCGACGACGTCCCGGTGGGTGGTGCGCTCGCCGTCACCGTCGCCGGTGCGCAGCTCCTCGTCACCCAGCCCGAGGAGGGGACGTTCGCGGCCTTCTCCGCGATCTGCACGCACGAGCGCTGCACCGTCGGCCCGGGCGAGGGCGAGCTGCTCTGCCCGTGCCACGCGTCGCGCTACGACCTCGCGACCGGCGAGGTGCTCGGCGGGCCCGCGCCGTCGCCGCTGCCCGAGGTGCCCGTCATGGTCGAGGGCGGCGACGTCACGTCGGCATGAGGGCGACCCCGGGTGGCTCTGGGTGGCGCGACGCTGCCCGCGTGCCGGACGTCACCCCCGTTGCCCGCGCCGCGGTTCGTAGACTGTCCCGGTGACCTCACCCTCCGTCGCCGGGAGGCGTCCTCTCCCGCTGCGCCCCGAGCTCGCGGGCATCGCGCCGTACGGTGCGCCCCAGCTCGACGTCCCCGTGCTGCTCAACGTCAACGAGAACCCGTACGCGCCCGGCGAGGGGGTCGTCGCGTCGATCACCGCCGCGGTGCGCGACGCCGCGACGGGCCTCAACCGTTACCCGGACCGCGACTTCGTCGCGCTGCGCTCGGACCTCGCCGCCTACCTGGGCACCGAGGCGGGCGTCGCGCTGGCGGCCGACCAGCTCTGGGCGGCGAACGGGTCCAACGAGATCATGCTCCACGTCCTGCAGGCGTTCGGCGGCCCCGGGCGCACGGCGGTGTCCTTCGCGCCGACGTACTCCATGTACCCCGAGTACGCGCGCGACACGCACACGCGCTGGGTCGTGGGCCGGCGCGCGGAGGACTTCACGCTCGACGTCGACCACGCGCGCGACGTGGTCGCGCGCGAGCAGCCGTCGGTGGTCCTGCTCGCGAGCCCGAACAACCCCACGGGGACGGCGCTGCCGGCCGCGACCGTGGAGGCCGTGTGCGAGGCGGCGCTCGAGGTGCGGGTCACCACGGCCGACGGGGCCGACGCGCCGGCCGTCGTGGTGGTCGACGAGGCGTACGGCGAGTTCCGTCGGAAGGGGACGCCGTCGGCCCTCGAGCTCCTCGAGCGCTACCCGAACCTCGCCGTGACGCGCACCATGTCCAAGGCCTTCGCCCTCGCGGGCGCCCGCGTCGGCTACCTCGCGGCGTCGGGCGACCTGGTCGACGCGCTGCGCGTCGTGCGCCTGCCCTACCACCTGTCGGCGGTGACCCAGGCGGTCGCACGCGCCGCGCTCGCGCACTCCGGCGAGCTGCTGGCGCAGGTGGACGCGCTGCGCGCCGAGCGCGACGCCACGGTCGCGTGGCTGCGTGCGCAGCGGCACCCCGACGGCCGGGCGTTCACCGTCGCGGAGTCCGACGCGAACTTCGTGCTGTTCGGCTCGTTCGCCGACCGGCACGCGGTGTGGGTGGGCTTGTTGGAGCGGGGCGTCCTCATCCGGGAGACTGGTCCCGACGGCTGGCTGCGGGTGTCGATCGGCACCGGCGAGGAGATGCGGGCGTTCATGGACGCCCTCGTGGAGGTGGCAGGACTGTGAAGCGCACCGCGCGCATCGAGCGCGTGACGTCCGAGTCGAGCGTGCTCGTCGAGCTCGACCTCGACGGGACCGGACGGACGGAGATCTCGACGACCGTCCCGTTCTACGACCACATGCTCACCGCCCTGGGCAAGCACTCGCTCATCGACCTCAAGGTCCAGGCGACGGGCGACACCCACATCGACGCCCACCACACGGTCGAGGACGTCGCGATCGCGATCGGCGAGGCGCTCCGCGTCGCGCTCGGCGACAAGTCGGGCATCTCGCGCTTCGGCGACGCGACCGTCCCGTTGGACGAGGCGCTGGCGCTCGCGGTCGTGGACGTGTCCGGGCGTCCGTACCTCGTGCACTCGGGCGAGCCGGAGGGGCAGGAGTACCACCTCATCGGTGGCCACTTCACCGGGTCGCTGACGCGGCACGTGCTCGAGTCGATCGCGCACCACGCGGGCATCTGCCTGCACGTGCGCGTCCTCGCCGGCCGCGACCCGCACCACATCGTCGAGGCGCAGTTCAAGGCGCTCGCCCGCGCGCTGCGCGCGGCCGTCGCCCCCGACCCGCGGGTCGAGGGCATCCCGTCCACGAAGGGAGCGCTGTGAGCACGCACGACGACGCCGACGGCACGCTGGACGGCGTGGAGATCCCCGACGACCTCTCGGGCCTGACCGGCTCGTCCGACCCCGACCTCGTCGTGCTCATCACACAGGTCGCGGGCGCGGAGCCCCTCGCCGCGGCGTGCTCGCTCGCCCAGGTGCAGGCCGACGTCGTCGCGACGGACGTCGGCGCCCTCGCGATCCTCCGTGACCGCGCCGGCGGGGCTCCCGCGCAGGCCGCGGCCGCTCTGACGACCCTCGTCAAGGGTGTACCGCTCGTCCTGGTCGAGCGTCGTGGCGAGCAGCTCACCATGACGCGCTGGTCCGACGGCGCGGCGGGGGACCAGCTCGCCCCCGGCCTCGTGCTGAGCGGCGCGCCCGAGGAGCTCGAGGACCTGCTCACCGGCGCGACGACCGTCGCCGACCTGCCCGGGGTCGTCGCGAGCTCGTCCATCTCCCGGTGGAAGGCGATGCGCCTCCTGACATCCGCTGCGCGCCGCGCGAAGAAGGACGGGGCATGAGCGAGCCTTCGAGCTCTGCCGGGTCGTCCGGCGCGGTGCCGCCGGGCGCGACCGTCCGACCGTCCGTCGTCGTGCTCGACTACGGCTTCGGCAACGTGCGGTCCGCCGTGCGTGCGCTGGAGCGGGTCGGCGCGGACGTCGAGCTCACCGCGGACCGGTCGCGTGCGCAGGACGCGGACGGGCTCGTCGTCCCCGGCGTGGGCGCGTTCGCCGCGGTCATGTCCGGCCTGCGCGCCGTGCGCGGCGACGAGATCGTCGACCGGAGGCTCGCGGGCGGGCGCCCGGTCCTCGGGATCTGCGTGGGGATGCAGGTGATGTTCGACCAGGGCGACGAGCACGGCACCCTGACCGACGGACTGGGGGAGTGGCGCGGCCTCGTGGACCGCCTCGAGGCACCGATCGTCCCGCACATGGGCTGGGACACGATCGACGCCCCCGAGGGCAGCGTGCTGTTCCGCGGCGTGGAGGACGAGCGCTTCTACTTCGTCCACTCCTACGCGGCACGCTCGTTCACGACGGGCGACGACCTGCCCGCGGACTCGCCGATCCGCCGTCCGCTCGTCACGTGGTCCGACCACGGCGGGCGGTTCGTCGCCGCCGTCGAGAACGGCCCGCTGTCCGCGACGCAGTTCCACCCTGAGAAGTCCGGGGACGCGGGCGCGACCCTGCTCGAGAACTGGGTCCGCTCGCTCTGAGACGTCCGTGCGCGTGCGCACACCACCGGCGCGCCGACGCCGCGCCGTGCTGATCGAGATCGACCCGAACGACCGACACCGATGGAGAACCCCGTGACCGACCGCCTCGTGCTGCTCCCCGCCGTCGACGTCGCCGACGGCCAGGCCGTCCGCCTCGTCCAGGGCGAGGCAGGCTCCGAGACCTCCTACGGCGACCCGCTCGCCGCCGCGCTCGACTGGCAGTCCGGGGGCGCCGAGTGGATCCACCTCGTGGACCTCGACGCCGCGTTCGGGCGAGGCTCGAACGCGGAGCTGCTGGCCGACGTCGTCGCGCGCCTCGACGTGCAGGTCGAGCTCTCGGGCGGCATCCGCGACGACGCGTCGCTCGAGCGCGCGCTCGCGACCGGCGCGCGCCGCGTCAACCTCGGCACCGCGGCGCTCGAGAACCCGGACTGGACCGCGAAGGTCATCGCCGAGCACGGCGACGCGATCGCGGTCGGGCTCGACGTGCGCGGCACGACCCTCGCCGCGCGCGGCTGGACCCAGGAGGGCGGCGACCTCTGGGAGGTCCTCGACCGCCTGGAGGCCGCGGGCTGCGCGCGCTACGTCGTCACCGACGTGACGAAGGACGGCACGCTGCGCGGGCCGAACATCGACCTGCTGCGCGACGTCGCGGCGCGCACCGACGCCCCCGTCGTCGCGTCCGGCGGCATCTCGAGCCTCGAGGACCTCGAGGCGCTGCGCGCGCTCGTCCCCGCGGGCGTCGAGGGCGCGATCGTCGGCAAGGCCCTCTACGCGGGCGCCTTCACGCTGCCCCAGGCGCTCGACGTCGCGGGCCGGCCGTGACGTCCGGCGAGCCGACCGGCAAGGCGCTGCCGCCGTCCTCGGGCTTCGCGGGGGACGACGGCTCGGCGGACCCGGCGCTCGCGGGACTCCTCGGCGCGTACGCGGCAGGCACGGCGAGCCTGGCCGACGTCGTCGCGCGCCTCGGCGAGACGCGCGTGCTCGTCCCGATCCTCGCGGAGCTCGAGAGCGCCGAGGAGGGCGAGCACGGGCACGTCGTGGACAAGGAGGCCTCGGCCGGGGTCGTCGCGATCCAGGCGCCCGACGGGCGCCGGGCGCTGCCGGTCTTCACGTCCGTCGCGGCGATGGCGGCGTGGCGCGCGACCGCGCGGCCCGTCCCCGTCGACGCCCGGCGCGCGGCACTGTCGGCGGTGAGCGAGGACTGGTCGCTGCTCGTCCTCGACCCCGCCGGCCCGGTGACGGCACTCGTGCCGCGCCCCGCGGTGTGGGCGCTCGCCCAGGGCAAGGAGTGGGACCCCGCGGTCGTGGACGGCGCCGTGGCCCCCGACGTGCTCGCCGCCGTCGAGGGCGCGGTCTCGGGCATCACGCACGTCGCTCGCGTGTGGGCCGAGCCCGGGCGACGTGCCGAGGTCGCCGTCGTGCTGCGCATCGACGCCGGTCTCGACCGGGCCGGACTCGATGCGGTCCTCGCCCAGGTCAACGCCGCGCTCGCGACGAGCGCCGTCGTCTCCGAGCGCGTCGACGGCCTCGAGCTCCGGATCGGCCGGGCGGACCAGGCGTCCTGACGTCCCGCCTCAGTGGCGACGCAGGCGGCTGATCCCCCACGCGAGCGCGGCGGAGAACGCGACGACCGCCCCGAGCGCCTGACCGCCGAGGATGACGCGGTTGAGGTCGAGCGCCGGCTGCCACCGCACGCCGGTGTCGTCGACGACGTAGACGCCCTTCGCGACGACGTGCACGCCGAACCCGCCGGTTCCGCCCGAGGCCTCGCCGTCCGCCTCGGCGTCGGCGGTCCCCGACCCGGGGTCGGGCTTCGGGGCCGTGCCCTGCGTCGCTTCGGCCTCCGGGCCTGTCGCAGCGACGCCGAGCCTGCGGCGCCAGTCGGCGGCGCCCTTGCCGGACAGCTCGCCCGCGCCGGAAGCCCAGCCGGTGCCGGTGCCGCCCCAGACGGTCGCCACGGGGATCACGAGCGTCCCGTCCCGCTCGTAGGACTCCCCGAAGACGCGGCGGACGGTGAGCGTGTCACGGGCGGCGTGCGTGATGTGGGCCGGGTCGATGGCGGGCGTGTCCGAGCTCGCGTGTGTGCTCATGGCACCCGAGACTAGACCCCGCGACCGTGGTGCGCGCGGGGTCCTCGCCCGTGTCCCGCCGACGCCGTCGCCGGGTGGCAGCAGGTCCCGAGAGGTCAGGCGTCGCACTCCGGGAGCGCGGTGAACGCGGTCTCGTCGGCGAGCATCGACTGCAGGGTGCTGACCGGAACGAGCAGCGACTTGTCGGTCGACGTCTTGGCGTAGACGACCCCGATGACCTCGCCGTCCTCGTTGAGCGCGGCCGAGCCCGAGCTCCCGGGCTCGACGGGCGCGTCCGTGACGAGCACCTCGCCGAGGTTCTCGTGGAGCGGGTCGGTCGTCGTGCCGATGACCGAGCCCTGGGTGACCGTGAGCCGCCCGCCCTCCGGGTAGCCGACGACGGTCACGGGGTCCCCGGGCGCGGGGTCGGCGGCGGCGAGCGTCGGTGCCGACGGAAGGTCCTCCGCGGTGCGTACGACGGCGAGGTCCGCCAGTCCGGCGACGCTCGCGGTCTGCGCGGCGATGTCCCGGCCGTCGTAGGTGAGGAGCTGCAGGGATCGGGACGAGTCGACGACGTGCTTGTTCGTGATGAGCGTCCGCGAGTCGACGGCGAAGCCCGAGCCCGTCGACAGACCGTCGCAGCGCACGTTGCGGATGCGCACGGCCATGCGTGTGACCGCGTCGAAACCGTCCGGTGAGAGGTTCTCCGACCCGGCGGGGTCGTCCTGCGGCGCGAAGGACGGGACGACCGAGCCCGGGACGGGCTCGGGGAGGTCGGGCAGGACCCCGCAGCCCGCGAGCGAGCCGGTGGCGAGGGTGCCGGCCACGACGAGGGCGGCGATCCGCGAGGCGTGGCGTCGCAGCGTCATCCCGCGAGCTCCTGCTGGAGCTGGGTGTTCGCGTCGGCCGCGGCCTGGCACAGCTCGTCGACCTGACCGGAGAAGCGCTCCAGGTCGGCCGGATCGTAGGCGTCGCGGTTGTTGAGGTAGCCGATGAGCTGGGTCTGCGCCGTCGTGCACTGGCCGAGAGCGGCGGCGACCTTGCCGGCGGCCTCGGACACCCGGCTCTGGTAGTCGAGGTACTGCTGGGACGCCTCGTTCTCGTCGCCGAGCTGTGCCTTCTCGTTCGCGAGCTCGCTGATGCGGTCCTGCGCGGTCGTGAGCTGGGTCCGCGCGGACTCGAGCTCGGCGTTGGCGCCGTCGAGCTCGCCCTGCAGCCGCGCGACGTCCTCGCCGAGAGAGCGGGCCTCGGCCTCCCAGTCCGCGCTGGACTCCTGCCACCGCGTCGTCGTGACCCACAGGTACGCGCCGACGCCGAGCGCCGCCACGAGGGCGAGCGCGAGCACGACGATCGCGACCGTCGTGCCGCGCCGCCGACGGTGCGGGGCGGCGGCCGTGCCCTCCGGCAGTCCCGCCCCGGAAGGCGTCGTCCCGGCGGGCTGGGGACCTGGCGCTACGGAGCCGGGCGCCGGGCCGGACGCGGCGCCGGGCGCAGGGCCGGACGGCGAGGACGCGGGCGCGAAGGACGGCGGCACGGCGCCGCGAGGCACGCTCTCCGGGTAGGTGGACGGCGGCGTCGACCGACCGGCGTGCGGACCCGGCGGGACGGCGCCGTGCTGCGGCGGGACCGACGGCGTGCTCAACTCACGGCGCCCGTGTACTTCTCGCCCGGGCCCTCGCCGAGGGGGTCCGGGTAGACCGAGGCCTCGCGGAACGCGAGCTGGAGCGAGCGCAGCCCGTCGCGCAGCGAGCGCGCGTGCTGGTTGCCGATGTCGGGGGCGCTCGCGGTGACGAGCGCGGCGAGCGCGTTGATGAGCTTGCGCGCCTCGTCGAGGTCCAGGTGGCCCTGGGCCTCGGCGTCCTCGGCGAGGCCGCACTTGACCGCGGCAGCGCTCATGAGGTGGACGGCGGCGGACGTGATGACCTCGACGGCCGCCACGTCGGCGATGTCCCGCACCGCGTCGGTGGTCGGGTCGGGCACGGCGGCGTTCTCGGTACTCATGTCGACCATCTTTCCATCCGGCGGCGTCGTGGTGTGCACCTCGACAGGCGCCGCCACGCTCTCTTGCCGAGATAGCGATCTCCGGCCGAGATAGCGACGTACGAGTCAGGTACGTCGCTCTCTCGGCCGGGGATCGCTATCTCGCGCGTGGGCCCGGAACGGGGAGCGTCAGACGCGGACCGGCTCCGTGGCGGTGCCGGGCTGGCCCCCGTCGACCGGGGCGCCCTGTGCCTCGAGCGCGGCACGCAGCGCACGACCGAGGCCCGCGTCGACGGACGTCCAGTACTGGATCGCGCGCTCGCGGATGTCCTCGCTGCGGACGGCGCCCACGTGACCGGTGATGGTCTCCAGGAACCGCTCGCGCGCGGCGTCGTCGAAGACCTCGCGGTACAGCGTGCCGGCCTGGCCGAAGTCGTCGTCCTCCGGGTGCAGGGCGGCGGCGGAGCGCGTCAGCTCGCCGTCCGCCTCCCAGCCGAGCGACTCGGCGGCCCGGGCCGGGTCGGCGTGCGCCCCGCCGCGGCTGTTGGGCGCGTAGACCGGCGTCGTCGCGGACGAGAACGAGTAGCGCATCGCGCCGTCCTTCGCGTACGAGTGCCCGCCCTCGGCGGCCGCGTGCGGCGCGTTGACCGGCAGCTCGGCGTGGTTGGTGCCCACGCGGTAGCGGTGCGCGTCGGCGTAGGAGAAGATGCGCGCGAGGAGCATCTTGTCCGGGCTCGCGGCGATCCCGGGCACGAAGCTGCTCGGCGCGAACGTCGCCTGCTCGATCTGCGCGAAGTAGTTCTCCGGGTTGCGGTTCAGCTCCATGACGCCGACCTCGATCAGCGGGTAGTCGGCGTGCGGCCAGACCTTCGTGAGGTCGAACGGGTTGAAGCGGTACGACTTCGCGTCCTCGTACGGCATGACCTGCACGGAGAGCGTCCAGCGTGGGAAGTCGCCCGCCTCGATGTGCTCGTGGAGGTCGCGGATGTGGTGGTCGGAGTCGGAGCCCGCGAGCTGCGAGGCCTCGTCAGGCGTGAGGTTGTCGATGCCCTGTGCGGTCTTGAAGTGGTACTTGACCCAGAAGCGCTCGCCCGCGGCGTTGATCCACTGGTAGGTGTGGGACCCGAAGCCGTCCATGTGGCGCCAGCTCGACGGCAGGCCCCGGTCGCCCATGAGCCACGTGACCTGGTGGGCGGACTCCGGGGACAGGGTCCAGAAGTCCCACTGCATGTCGTTGTCGCGCAGGTTCGAGCCCGGGAGTCGCTTCTGGGAGCGGATGAAGTCGGGGAACTTGATGCCGTCGCGCAGGAAGAACACCGGCGTGTTGTTGCCGACGAGGTCGTAGTTGCCCTCGGTCGTGTAGAACTTCAGCGCGAATCCGCGAGGGTCGCGCCACGTGTCGGGCGAACCGTGCTCGCCGGCCACGGACGAGAAGCGCGCGAGCATCTCGGTCGTGGTGCCGGGCTGGAAGAGCGCCGCACGCGTGTATGCGCTCACGTCCTGGGTGACCGTGAAGGTGCCGAACGCGCCCCCGCCCTTGGCGTGCACGACGCGCTCCGGCACGCGCTCGCGGTTGAACTGCGCGAGCTTCTCGACGAGGTAGTGGTCGTGCAGGACGATCGGGCCGTCGGCGCCGACCGACTGCGAGTGAGCGTCCGAGGCGACAGGTGCGCCGGCGTTCGTGGTGGTGAAGGGGGCGGTCATGGTGCTCCTTCCGTGACCCGACGGAGCGGGCCGTTAACGGGTGTTCGTGACAAACCGGTCAGGAAGTGGGTGTGGTGGGCTGCTCGAGGGTGGTGGGACGGTTTGGCGCGAGGGTCTCGCCGACGGCGCCCGCGGTGGCCGGCCGGTCGGGCGTCAGTCCGCGCAGTCGGCGCACAGGCCCCAGAACGTCACCTCGGCGGTGTCGATCCGGAAGCCCGTGGTGCTGCTGGGGGTGAGGCACGGAGCGTGGCCGATCGTGCAGTCCACGTCGGCGACGGTGCCACAGCGACGGCAGACGACGTGGTGGTGGTTGTCGCCGAGGCGACGCTCGTAGCGCGCGGGGTGGCCGGCGGGCTCGATCCTGCGGACCAGGCCCGTGTCGGTGAGCGTGTGCAGCACGTCGTACACGGCCTGCACGGACACCGAGCCGAGTGCGGACCGGGCCGCCTGCAGGACGTCGTCGGCGTCGGCGTGCTGCTGCGCCGCGACGGCGTCCAGCACCGCGAGCCGCGCCGCGGTGACGCGCAGCCCGTGGTCGCGCAGCTCCTGCTCGTGCCGGGCGCGACGGGTCCCTGCCGGATCGGTCGGCGCAGCGGATGTCGGTGCTGCTGTCGTCATGGCCTGATCCTAACCACGCTCTTTGGAGTACTTCCAATGATGGAGTGGATCGGTAGAGCTGAGACCAGGAGTGCGGTCGTCACGAGTGCCGGGCAGCGCGTCCTTCCCCGTTCCCCGTCCGGGCGGTCCTGAGGCTCTGCTATTCTTGATCGCTGACCGACCTGTGCGTCCGTTCGTCCCCGACCCTCGGGGGTGTGGGGTGCCGTGCAGGTGCGCAAGTGGATTCCATCCCACCCGGGTCTCGACCGTCGACGCACGTCGCGACAGAGGCCGGGTCCTGGTCCGGACGGGTGCCCTGCGGGGTACTCCGGCCGCTGTGGTCGTCGCGAACCTGTCGCGCGCGGCCCGACCGATGGCCTCCACCCTGCGCTCAGGGACGGGGGCCTTTCTCGTTCCGGGCGGTCTACCGACGACTTCCTAGGAGCATCACATCAGCGAGCCTCGCATCAACGATCGGATCCGCGTCCCCGAGGTCCGACTCATCGGTCCCGGCGGGGAGCAGGTCGGCGTCGTCCGCACCGAGGTTGCCCTGAGCCTTGCCCAGGACGCCGACCTCGACCTGGTCGAGGTCGCCCCGGACGCCCGCCCGCCCGTCTGCAAGCTCATGGACTTCGGCAAGTTCAAGTACGAGTCGGACATGAAGGCGCGCGAGGCGCGGCGGAACCAGGCGAACACCGTCCTCAAGGAGATCCGCTTCCGCCTGAAGATCGACCCCCACGACTACGGCACCAAGAAGGGCCACGTCGAGCGCTTCCTCGCCGCGGGCGACAAGGTCAAGGTCATGATCATGTTCCGTGGTCGTGAGCAGTCGCGCCCCGAGATGGGCGTGCGCCTGCTGCAGCGTCTGGCGGAGGACGTCGCGGAGCTCGGCTTCGTCGAGTCGATGCCGAAGCAGGACGGCCGCAACATGACCATGGTGCTCGGCCCGGTGAAGAAGAAGGCGGACGCCAAGAGCGAGCAGCGCAAGCGCGCTCAGGAGGCCGAGCCGCGGCTCACCAAGTCGGCGCAGCGAGCGGCGACGAAGGGTACCGACGAGCCGGGCGTGCAGGAGTCGGCCGAGGTCCAGGAGACCGAGGTCCCCGTGGTCGAGGACGTGGCGCAGGAGGTGTCAGCGGCTGCCGCCGCGGAGCCGACGCCCGCACCCGAGCCGACGCCGGCTGCGAATGCGGTCGCGCCGGAGCCTGCCGCCCCCGCACCGGCACCGAAGGTTGCTCCTGAGCCCAAGGCCGCCCCGGCGCCCAAGGCCGCGCCCGCTCCGTCGTCGCGTCCACGTCCGTCGACACGGTCGGCTGCGGACTCGAAGCCTGCAGCGCCTCGCCCGCCCGCACCGGCCGCGGCGCCCAGGCCCGCGACGTCCGACTCGGCGAAGCCTGCGACGCCCAAGCCTGCCGTCCCCAAGCCGGGGGTCCCGCGCCCCACGCCGAAGCCCGCGCCGCGCGGCAAGGCCGGCTGACGGCCGCACGAACTTGATCGGGGTCCGGGCCCACCGGCCCGGACCCGAGCACGTCGGCCACCGCGAGGTGGCTGACCGGACACAAGGAGAGACGGCAGACATGCCGAAGAACAAGACGCACTCGGGTGCCAAGAAGCGCTTCCGCATCACGGGTACCGGCAAGGTCATGCGTGAGCAGACCAACGCCCGCCACTACCTCGAGCACAAGTCGACCAAGCGCAAGCGTCGCCTCGCCTCGGACCAGGTGGTCTCGCCCGCCGACGTCAAGACCATCAAGAAGCTGCTCGGCAAGTGATCCGGCGCGGTGACGGGACCCGTCACCGACCGGCTCACCCCTGAGCCCCGAACTGCAAGGAGCATCACGTGGCACGCGTGAAGCGGGCGGTCAACGCCCAGAAGAAGCGCCGTACGACCCTCGAGCGCGCAGCGGGCTACCGCGGCCAGCGCTCGCGCCTCTACCGCAAGGCGAAGGAGCAGGTCACCCACTCCCTCGTCTACTCCTACCGTGACCGCAAGGCGCGCAAGGGAGACTTCCGCAAGCTGTGGATCCAGCGCATCAACGCTGCGTCGCGCGCACAGGGCATGACGTACAACCGCCTCATCCAGGGCCTCAAGGCCGCGGGTGTCGAGGTCGACCGTCGCCTGCTCGCCGAGCTCGCGGTCAACGACGTGGCGGCGTTCAACGCCCTCGTCCAGGTCGCGAAGGACGCTCTCCCCGCGGACGTCAACGCGCCGAAGGTCGCAGCCTGACCAGCGCCCACGACGCAACGGACGCCCGGACGGCGCCCGGCCCGCTCGAACCCACGCTGACGAACCCTCGCAGCGACCGGGTCAAGGCGGTCCGGGCACTGTCCGGGCGTTCGGCGCGTTCGCGCCACGGCCGGCTCCTCGTCGAGGGGCCGCAGGGCGTGCGCGAGGCGGTGCGCCATGCACCCGCCCGGGTCCGCGACGTCTACGTGACGCCGGCGGCGTGCGCGCGTCACCCGGAGATCGTCGCCGACGCCCGCGCGGCCGGGCTGCACCTCCACGTCGCGACGGCGGAGGTGCTCTCGGCGATGAGCGACGACGCGCAGGGCGTGCTGGCCGTCGTCCGGGTCGAGACCCCTTCTCTGGAGGACGTCCTCCGCTCGCTCGCGGCGCCCGGTCGTGACCGCCCGGCGCTCGTCGCGGTCCTCGCGACGGTCCGCGACCCGGGCAACGCGGGCACCGTGATCCGGGCCGCCGACGCGGCGGGCGCGGACGCCGTCGTGCTCGCGGGCGAGAGCGTCGACGTGCACAACCCCAAGGTCGTGCGGTCGACCGCCGGGTCGTTGTTCCACCTCCCGGTGATCACCGGCGTGGGTCTCGCCGAGGCCGTCGACGCGCTGCGCACCGCGGGCCTGCTCGTCCTCGCGGCCGACGGCGCCGGAGACCTCGACCTCGACGACCTCCTCGACGTCGCGAGCACCCCTGCCGACGCGCCGGCCGCGGACCTGGCAGAGGGAACGACGGACCTCGCCCGCCCCACCGCGTGGGTCTTCGGGAACGAGGCCTGGGGCCTGCCGGAGGCGGACCGTGCCCTCGCCGATGCCGTCGTGCGCGTCCCGATCCGAGGCCGGGCGGAGTCGCTCAACCTCGCGACGGCCGCCACGGTGTGCCTCTACGCGTCGAGCCGCGCGCACCGTCCGGTCGGTCCACGGGGGAGGAGCGCATGAGGCTGTTCGCCGCGCTGTACCCCGACCGTGCAGCGCTCGACCACCTCGCGCTCGCCCTCGCGAGCGCGCACGCGCTCGAGGCACGCCGGTCCGACGGCGGGCCGCTCGTGCGCTGGACGCCGCCCGAGCTGTGGCACCTGACCGTCTCGTTCTTCGGCGACGTCCCCGAGGGCGCCGTCCCCGACCTCGCCGCCGCACTCGAGCCGGAGGCGGCGGAGGTCGCGCCTCTGTCGCTGCGCCTGCAGGGGGCGGGGGTCTTCGACCGGCGCGTGCTGTGGGTCGGCGTCGGGGGAGAGGGCGCCGACGCGCTGCGCGACCTCAACGCTTCCGTGGCCGCGGCGGCGGGAGAGGCGGGTGTGCGCCTCGACCGCCGTCCGCGCCAGCGCGCGCACCTCACGGTCGCCCGTGCGGCGGCCGGCGCCCGGCAGGCGCAGCGCCGAGCCACCGCCCGGGCCCGCAGCCACGGCCGCGGCGCGCCCGACCCGACGGCGGGCGACCCTCTGGCCGCGCCGGCCGCGGCGCTCGCCGTCTACTCCGGGCCCGCCTGGACCGCAGCGGAGCTGCACCTGGTCGAATCCGACCTGTCGGACGCCTCGGGGCGCCCCGTGCACCGCACCGTCGCGTCCGTGCCGCTCGCCGGGACGGCGCCTCCCGGCTGACGACGGTGCCCGACGAACTCCATGGCCCGTCCGGTCCCCGTGTGCGAGGATGGCCCGGTGCGCACGCGAGACGATCGTCGATTTCCCGGGCCCGTCACGGGCCCGCGCGACTGACGCGTGCACCCCTCCCGCCGGCGGCGGGACGGACCGGCCCCGGACGGGCGCCCTAGAATGACGCCGACGCGCGCACCCGTGCGCGCCTCGCGCGTCCGCCCCGCGTGACGCATCCCGCGGGGCCACACCGCCGCAGGCTCCAGTCCAGCCCTCGCCAGGAAGGCACGCATGTCCAGCCCTGACGCCGAGGTCGCCCCCGCCCCGCGCGGGTCCGACGACCCGGACACCCTCTCCGCCCCTTCTCCGCTCGACGCCGACGCGCTGCAGCGCACGCTCGACGCCGCCCTCGCCGCGATCGCGGCGGCCGGTGACCTCGACGCGCTCAAGCTCGTGCGCACGGAGCACACGGGCGACCGCAGCCCGCTGGCGCTCGCGAACCGGCAGATCGGCTCGCTCGCTCCGGAGGACAAGAAGACGGCGGGCAAGCTCCTCGGCCCGCTGCGCGGGCGCGTGAACCAGGCGCTCGCCGCGCGCCAGGCCGAGCTCGAGACGGAGCGCGACGAGCGCGTCCTCGTCGAGGAGGCCGTGGACGTCACCCTGCCCGTGCGGCGCACGCCGTCCGGGGCGCGCCACCCGCTGGAGACGCTCCAGGAGCGCGTCGCCGACTTCTTCGTCGGCCTCGGCTGGGAGATCGCCGACGGACCCGAGGTCGAGACGGAGTGGTTCAACTTCGACGCCCTGAACTTCGGCGTCGACCACCCCGCGCGGCAGATGCAGGACACGTTCTACGTCGCGGGGCCCGACGGCACCGACGGCGACGACGGCACGGCGGTGCCGTCGAACCTCGTGCTGCGCACGCACACGTCCCCGGTCCAGGCGCGCTCGCTCCTCGAGCGCGGCGTGCCGCTCTACGTCGCGTGCCCGGGCAAGACGTTCCGCACGGACGCGCTCGACGCGACGCACACGCCCGTCTTCCACCAGGTCGAGGGCCTCGCGGTCGACAAGGGCCTGACGATGGCGAACCTGCTCGGGACGCTCGACGCGTTCGCGCGCGCCATGTTCGGGCCCGAGGCGCGCACGCGACTGCGCCCGAGCTACTTCCCGTTCACCGAGCCGAGCGCCGAGATGGACCTGTGGTTCCCGCAGAAGAAGGGCGGGCCGGGCTGGATCGAGTGGGGCGGCTGCGGGATGGTCAACCCGAACGTGCTGCGCGCCGTCGGGGTGGACCCCGAGGTGTACTCGGGCTTCGCCTTCGGCATGGGCATCGAGCGCACGCTCATGCTGCGCCACGGGATCGCGGACATGCACGACATGGTGGAGGGCGACGCGCGCTTCTCCGCCCAGTTCGGAACGGAGATCTGATGCCGTACGTCGCCATCGACTGGCTCGGCGACCACGTCGAGCTGCCGGAGGGCCTCACGGCCGAGCGGCTCGCTGCGGACCTCGTGCGCGTGGGCCTCGAGGAGGAGGCGATCCACGGCGCGGCCGTGACGGGACCCCTCGTCGTCGGCCGCGTCCTGGAGATGTCGCCCGAGCCGCAGAAGAACGGCAAGACGATCAACTGGTGCCTGGTCGACGTCGGCCAGGAGCACAACGTCGCCGAGATCCAGGGCGTCGACCCCGCCGACATGCCGGCGGGCGGTGCGCGGGGCATCGTGTGCGGCGCGCACAACTTTGGCCCCGGAGACCTCGTCGTCGTCGCGCTGCCGGGCTCCGTCCTGCCCGGACCGTTCCCCATCGCGAGCCGCAAGACGTACGGGCACGTGTCCGACGGCATGATCTGCTCGCAGCGCGAGCTGGGCCTCGGCGAGGACCACGACGGCATCATCGTGCTGCCGCGCCTCGGCTACGCGGCCGAGGACCTCACGCCGGGCCAGGACGCGATCGCGCTCCTGGGCCTCGGCGACGAGGTGCTCGAGATCAACGTCACGCCCGACCGCGGCTACGCGTTCTCCTACCGCGGCGTCGCGCGCGAGTTCTCGCACTCGACGGGGGCCCGCTTCACCGACCCGGGCCTGCCCGCGTCGCTGCCCACGCCGACGCCCGCGGCCACGCCTGACGGCTTCCCCGTGGAGGTCGACGACGACGCGCCGATCCACGGGACTCTCGGGTGCGACCGGTTCGTCACGCGCGTCGTGCGGGGGATCGACCCGGGGGCGCAGACGCCCGCATGGATGCAGCGCCGGCTCACCGCGTCGGGCATGCGGCCGATCTCGCTCGCGGTCGACGTGACGAACTACGTGATGCTCGACCTCGGGCAGCCGCTGCACGCGTACGACCTCGACCAGGTCGCCGGTCCGATCGTCGTGCGCCGAGCCACGCCGGGCGAGCGCCTCGTGACGCTCGACGACGCCGACCGCGCGCTCGACCCCGAGGACCTGCTCATCACGGACAGCCCCGAGGGGGAGCGCGGGTCGCGCGTGCTCGGCCTCGCGGGCGTCATGGGCGGCGCGTCCTCGGAGGTCGGTCCGACGACGACCGCGGTGCTCGTCGAGGCTGCGCACTTCGACCCGGTGTCGGTCGCACGCACCTCCCGGCGCCACAAGCTGTCGAGCGAGGCCGCGAAGCGGTTCGAGCGCGGCGTCGACCCGCGGCTGCCCGCGGTCGCCGCGCAGCGCGTGGTCGACCTGCTCGTCGAGCTCGGGGGAGGGACCGCCGACCCGGCGGTGAGCGACCTCGACCGCGTCCCCGCGCCGTCGTCGATCCGGCTCCCGGTCGGGGAGGCGGAGCGCCTCGTCGGCGTGCCGTACACCCTCGAGCAGGTCGTGGGCGCGCTCGGTGCGATCGGCTGCACCGTCGAGCGGGCGGTCGACGGCCCAGATGCGGCGGACTCGCTCGTCGTGACCCCGCCGTCGTGGCGTCCCGACCTCACCGAGCCCGCCGAGCTGGTCGAGGAGGTCGCGCGCCTCGTCGGCTACGACGAGATCCCGTCGGTCCTCCCGGCCGCGCCGGGCGGTCGCGGGCTGACCCGTGAGCAGCGCGTGCGTCGCTCGGTCGCGCGGGCGCTCGCCGAGGACGGCTTCGTCGAGACGCTCAGCTACCCGTTCGTCGGGGACACCGAGCACGACGCCCTGCGCCTGCCCGCGGACGACGACCGCCGTCGTGCGCTGCGCCTGCTCAACCCGATCGCCGACGACCGGCCCCTCATGCGCACCGACGTGCTCAGCACGCTGCTGGAGACCGTGCGCCGTAACGTCGGCCGCGGCCTGACGGACGTCGCGCTCTTCGAGGTCGGGCTCGTCACGCACCCGCGCCCCGGCGCACCCGCCGCCCCGGCGCTGCCGGGCGGCGTGCGGCCGAGCGACGAGGACCTCGCGGCGATCGTTGCCGCCGTCCCGGCCCAGCCGCGCCACGTCGCGGGCGTCCTCGTCGGGCGGCGCGAGCGTGCCGGCTGGTGGGGGCCGGGTCGCGCGGCGGACTGGACGGATGCGCTGGCCGCGGCCCGCCTGGTCGCCGAGCGTGTGGGTGCCCGGGTGACCGTCGTCGCGGACACGGCGCGCGCCCCCTTCCACCCCGGGCGCTGCGCCCGCCTCGAGCTCGCGGACGGGACTCTCGTCGGGCACGCCGGCGAGCTGCACCCGAAGGTGCTCGAGAACCTCGGGCTCCCGGCCCGCTCGGTCGCGTTCGAGGTCGACCTGTCGGCGCTCGTCGCCGGGTCGCAGGAGTCGCCCGTGCAGGCGACGCCCGTGTCCGGGTTCCCCGCCGCGAAGGAGGATCTCGCGTTCGTCGTGGACGCGGCGGTCACCGCCGAGGCGTTGCGGGCCGCCGTCGCCGAGGGTGCCGGCGACCTGCTCGAGGACCTCGCGCTGTTCGACGTGTTCACGGGCGAGCAGGTGGGCGAGGGCCGCAAGTCGCTCGCGTTCTCGCTGCGCCTGCGGGCCGCGGACCGGACGCTGACCGCCGACGACGTCGCGCGCGTGCGCGACGGCGCCGTCGTGGCCGCACGCGAGCGGGTCGGGGCGGAGCTGCGGGCATGAGCGGCGCGACGGACGGCACCGGCCCGGCGGTCGAGGCCGTCGCGCCCGCCCGGACCGCGCTGGTGACCGGGGCGTCGCGCGGCATCGGCCGCGCGATCGCCGTCGGTCTCGCCGCGGCGGGCGTCGACGTCGCGCTGCTCGCCCGCGACGCGGACAAGCTCGCGGACGTCGCCGACGAGATCGCGGCGCAGGGTGCGCGGGACGAGCGCGGAGGCCGCGCCGTCGTCGTGACGGCGGACGTGACGGACGCGTCCGCCGTCGAGGCCGCCGTCGGCGAGGCGGAGGCGGTGCTCGGGAGCGTCGACCTCCTCGTGAACAACGCGGGCCGCGTCGACGCCGAGGTCCCGCTGTGGGAGGCCGACCCCGACGAGTGGTGGGCGATCGTCGAGACGAACGTGCGCGGGCCGTTCCTGCTCGCCCGGACCGTGGTGCCCGGGATGCTCGCGCGCGGCGGTGGCCGCGTCGTGGACCTCAACAGCGGGGCCGGGTCGCACGACATGGAGGGAGCGAGCGCGTACAACGCGAGCAAGACCGCGCTCCTGCGCCTCGGCGCGAACCTGCACCGCTCCGGGTTCGCGCGCGGGCTGCGCACGTTCGATGTGGCGCCGGGCGTCGTGCAGACCGACATGACCGCGTCGATGGACATGCATGCCGACCGCACGGAGTGGACGCCGGTGGCGCGGACCGTCGAGATGGTGGTCGCGATCGCCCGGGGCGAGCTCGACGCGTTCTCGGGCGCCTTCGTCCGCGTCACGCACGACTCGCCGGAGTCGTTGCGCGCCGCGACCGACGCCGCGGCCCGCGACGGCGTCGACCTGCCGGGACCGGACGCGCGCCGTCTGCGGGTCACGCGCTGGGGCGACGACGACCCGATGCCCGGAGCGCTCCCCGCCCGGTGACCCGGACCGCTCGGTGCGCGGGTCGTGAACGTCACCCTCCGGATAGTTGAATGTTCACCTAGGTATCGGGAATGCTGAGTCGAGACACCTGACCAGTACCGGGCGGACACCGCTGTCGCGGCTCGACGACGACGCCGGAGGCGACGGATGACCACGACACGGCCGGTCCGACAGTGGAACGGCATGACCGTGCCCGACGCCGGGACCTATGTCCTCGACGAGGCGCACAAGCGCGTCGGCTTCCAGGGCCAGCACATGATGGTCGCGCCCGTGCGCGGCGAGTTCACCCGGGCGAGCGCGACGGTCCTCGTCGGCGAGGACCCGCTGGACTCCGCCGTCAGCGCGACGATCGACACGGCGAGCCTCACGACGCACCACGAGGACCGCGACGTCCACCTGCGCAGCGCCGACTTCCTCGACGTCGAGACCTTCCCGACGCTCGAGTTCCGCAGCACGTCGGTCACGTGGCAGGGCAGCCAGGACGACCAGATCCTCGCGTGGGCCCGCCTGCGCAACCGCTCGCCGGAGCGCGCGCAGCTCGCGTCGGACCGCGTGCAGACGTCCGCGGCTCCCGCCCGCTTCCTCGTCAGCGGCCTCCTGACGATCCGCGACGTCACCCACCGGGTCGACCTGACGATGCAGTACGGCGGCGCGCGGCGCGACCCCTACGGGCGCGACATCTTCGGCTTCCACGCGACCGGCGAGTTCGACCGCGAGGACTACGGGCTCGTGTGGAACGTGCTGCTCGAGACCGGCGGGTTCCTGGTCGGCAAGAAGGTCACGCTCGAGATCGCGGGCGAGGCGATCCACCAGGGCTGACGCGCGCTAGCATGACGGACGACACGGGGTGCCCCGCACGACGGGGCTGAGATGAGACCCGTCGAACCTGCTCTGGCTCGTACCAGCGAAGGGATGTCCGGCGATGACGCTCGCCCTGTCCGCACCCTCCTCCTCGTCCGCACCCGGGATCGATCCCGCCCCGGGCCCTGACGCCGCCCCGGACGCCGGCCACCGGCCGTCCCGGCCGCGCGTGCTGTCGGTCGCGGGGACCGACCCGACCGGAGGCGCCGGCATCCAGGCGGACCTCAAGACGTTCTGCGCGCACGGGGCGTACGGCATGGCCGTGACGACGGCGCTCGTCGCCCAGAACACGCACGGGGTGCGGTCGGTGCACGTGCCCGGCCCGGACTTCCTGCGCGCGCAGCTCGACGCCGTGTCCGACGACGTCGAGATCGACGCCGTGAAGATCGGGATGGTGGCCGACGCTGAGAACGCGCGCGCGATCGCCGCGTGGCTCGACGACCTCGGGGCAGCGCGCGAGGCCGTCGGCGCGCCGCGCGCGTGGGTCGTCCTCGACCCGGTCATGGTCGCGACCTCGGGTCATCGCCTGCTCGACGAGGGAGCCGAGCAGGCCGTGCGCGACCTCGCGACGCGCGCCGACGTCGTCACCCCGAACCTCCCCGAGCTCGCCGTGCTGGCCGCGCCCGCCGGGGGTGCGGGCCCGACCGCCGCCGAGACCTGGGCCGACGCGCTCGCGCAGGCGAGCGCGTACGCCACGGCGAGCGGCGTCGTCGTGCTGCTCAAGGGCGGCCACCTGCGCGGCGCGACCTCGCCGGACGCCCTCGTCGCCCCGCGACGCGGCTCCGCGCCCGTCGTGACGACGTTCGAGGGCGAGCGCGTCGACACGCCGCACACGCACGGCACCGGGTGCTCGCTCTCGGCGGCGCTCGCCGCGCTGCGTCCTCAGCGAGAGAGCTGGGACGAGGCTGCGCGGGAGGCCAAGGAGTGGCTCACGGGCGCGCTCCGGGCCGGCGCCGCGCTCCGGGTCGGGACGGGCCGTGGGCCGGTCGACCACCTCCACGCGCTTCAGGCTCGCGCGACGTCCTCGCCGGTCGTCCCGGCCGGGTAGACGCACTCGGTGCCCGGCGGCCACCACCGCCAGCGGGACTCGACCTGTCCCGCGCTGACGCCCGCGGGCCGCTCGGCGAGGCAGCGGTCCTCGCCCTGGCGCACCCCGATCGTCAGGTAGTAGGCGACGAACGCGCCCGTGACCAGGACGGCGAGCACGGTCACCGCGCGTCGGAGCGCGGGGGAGGGGCCGCCGTCGGACCCGTCGCGCTCCCCCGGACGCGGAGGTACCCAGTCCCAGCTCACGCGGCTCCGCCGTCGGGCAGGAGCAGGACCTTGCCGGTCGTGGCGCGCCCCTCGAGGGCGCGGTGCGCGTCGGCTGCGTCGGCGAGGGGGAACGTGGCGCCCACCCGCACGTGCAGTGTCCCGCCGGCGACCGCGCCGAGCACCTCGGTCGCGCGCTCGACGAGCTCGGTGCGCGTCGCCGTGTGGTCCGCCAGCTTGGGGCGCGTGAGGACGAGCGAGCCACCGGCGTTGAGCCGCTGCGGGTCGAACGGCGGCACCTGGCCGGAGGACCCGCCGAAGAGCACGAGCGTGCCCCGCCGGTGCAGCGACGCGAGCGACGCGTCGAACGTGTCCTTGCCCACCGAGTCGTACACCGCGGCGACGCCCTCGCCCCCCGTGAGCCCGCGCACGACCTCGGGCAGCTCTGCGGTGAGGTCCGCGAACGCCGTGTACTGGATCGCGTGCTCGGCACCCGCGGCGCGCGACAGCTCGGCCTTCTCCGGCGTCGACACGGTCGAGATCACGTGCGCTCCGCGCGCGACGAGCATCTGGGTCAGCAGCAGCCCGACGCCGCCCGCGCCCGCGTGCACGAGGACCCGGTTGCCCGGCTGCACGCGGTACGACGACGTGCACAGGTAGTGCGCGGTGAGGCCCTGGAGCGCGACGGCGGTCGCGTCCTCGAACGACACCGCGTCCGGGACGTGGAGCGCCTCGCGGGCCGCGACGACGACGAGCTCCGCGTACGACCCCGGTGCCTCGGTCCACACGACCCGGTCGCCGCCCGCGAACTCGTCGACCCCCTCGCCGACCTCCACGACCGTCCCGGCCCCCTCGCTGCCGACGACGTGCGGGTAGTCCATCGCGTACACGCCGGAGCGCTTGTAGGTGTCGATGAAGTTCACGCCCGCCACCGCGGCGTGGACGAGCAGCTCGCCCGGTCCCGGCGACGGGTCGGGCAGCTCGGTGTACTCCAGGACCTCAGGGCCACCCGCCTCGCGGGCCACGATCGCGTGCATGGGCCCAGCCTAGGGTCGTCGCCCGGTCGTGGTCGGGTCGGGTCGGTCGGGTCGGGTCGGTTGGGTCGGGTCTACGGCCCGCGTGGTCGGGCTGGGTGGTCGGGTCGGGTCGTGTGCCCGGGCTGCCGCGCCGTCGCCCTGGTCCGTCGTCCTCGCTTCCTGGAGCGCGGCTCTGACGCCCTTCGCACACGACCCGCCCCGACCTGGCTTCGTCCCGCCCTGGACCTCCCGCACCGTTCGGCACCTCCCGCACCGTTCGGCAGGTCGGGCTGGGTTCGGCAGCTCAAGGTGCCGAACAGCCCAGCGGAGTGCCGAACGGACGGGCGGGTGACGGCCGGGACGGGCGACGTCGGGAGGTGACGGGTCGTCCGAGCGCTCGGTCCGACCCCGCGGCGATGTCCCCGGGCCGTGTCGGGGGCGCGTGGCAGGGTCGGGTCATGGGAAACCACGCGCACGGCATCCATCACTCGATCGACTACGTCGAGCTTCCCGTCACGGACCTGGCCGCCGCGCAGGCGTTCTATGCGGCGGTGTTCGGCTGGGAGTTCGTGCCCTACGGCCCTGAGTACGCCGGCATCCGCACGCCGGCCGAGGGCGGGAAGGAGGAGGCGGGCGGCCTCCGCCTCGCCGAGAAGAACGACGTCTCGCGAGGCGGCCCGTTCGTCCTGCTGTTCTCCGACGACCTCGACGCGACCCTCGCCGCGGTGACCGCCGCCGGGGGAGAGGTCGTGCGCGGCCCCTACGAATTCCCGGGCGGCCGCCGGTTCCACTTCCTCGACCCGAGCGGCAACGAGCTGGGCGTCTGGGCGACCGCCTGACCGACCAGACCGGACGAGCACAGCAACCGGGCCGACCGGACCCACGGGAAGCCGGACCGTCAGACGAGCGGTGGGGGCGGACCGTGTGCGAAGGACGTCAAGGCGCGCTCGTGACGCGCGGACGAACGACCAGGGCGACGGCGCGCCAGTCCG